>JAHWKC010000219.1 GCA_019348095.1 Pseudomonadota bacterium
CGGCGCCAACCTGTCGGCCAATGGTGGCCAGTACATGGGCTGGTGACCCCGCTCGCCTTCGCAGGCGCCTGTAGGAGCGGCTTCAGCCGCGATCGGATGCCACGGATGCAGACGATCGGGGATCGCGGCTGAAGCCGCTCCTGCAGAGGGGACGGACTGCGCGCCCAAGTTGCACCGGTCGGTCCGCTGGGCCATGCTGCGAAGCATCAAGGATACGGGCCCGCGCTCCATGGCAGCACGCCGCGTCATCAAGAAATATCCGAACCGGCGTCTGTACGACACCGAGATTTCCAGCTACATCACGATCGAGGACGTGCGGCAGCTGATCGTCGATGGCGAGGAGTTCGAAGTACGCGATGCCCGCTCCGGCGAAGACCTGACCCGGCAGGTACTGCTGCAGATCATCGCCGAGCACGAACAGGACGGCGAGCCGGTGCTGTCGACCCAGTTGCTTAGCCAGATCATCCGCTTCTACGGCGACTCGCTGCAGGGCTTCATGGGCAGCTACCTGGAGCGCTCGATGCAGGTGTTCCTCGACCAGCAGCAACAGTTCCGCAACCAGATCGGCGGCGCGCTCGGCCAGACCCCGTGGGCGATGATGAACCAGCTCACCGAGCGCAACATGGCGATGTGGAAGGAGCTCCAGCAGAACCTCGCTGGCAGCGTCGGGCAGACCCCCGCCTCGGGCAAGGGCAAACCCGACAAGCGCGAGCGCTAGCGCGCGTCACGCGCTCTGCAACGGCGCCGTGTAGAGCGGAGCTTGCTCCGCTGCCCCGCCGCCGCAACGACCGCCCGCAAGAGCAGCCGAGCAAGCTCGGCTCTACGGGCCACGCGGCTCTGGTAGGAGCGCCCCATGGGCGCGATGCAACCGGGGCAGATGTCGCAAGCGGGTCCCGATCGCGCCCATGGGGCGCTCCTACAAGAGCGGTCCGGTGGTCCGTGGCAGAACTTTTACGCCCCGCTCTCTTTGCGCCCTTCGCGGACCAGTACGCTCGAACCCTCAGATCTCGCGCACCACCCTGAAGCCAAGCCGCGCGTTGGTGGTGTCGGCCTCGCCGGACAGGCGCCAGGCCGAGCGCGTCTGCGCCGGCGAACTCGCCCACGAGCCGCCGCGGATCACCCGCGAGCGGCAACCGGGATTGACCCACGCCTGGGCATCGCCCGGGGCGCGTCGATAGCCGTCGTGCCAGCAGTCGGCCACCCATTCGCTGACATTGCCGGCCATGTCATGCAGCCCGAACGCGTTGGCGCTGTAGCGCCCGACCGGGGTCGGGCCCCACGCATCGTCGCCATAGTCCTCGAACGCGTTGCGCCAGCGGCGCCCGCTCGGGGAGACGTCCTTATCGCCGGTGAAGTTGCCCGCGCGCGGTGGCGGTGTGCCGTCGCCCCACGGGAACCGCGCCTGGCTGCGGGCACGCAGCGCGTATTCGAATTCAGCCTCGCTCGGCAGCCGATAGGTCTCCCCGGTCTGCTCCGACAGCCACTCGGCATAGGCCATCGCATCGCGCGCGCTGACGTGCACCACCGGCAGGTGGTCCGCCGCCGGTTCACCGGCATAGTCCGATTCCCAGTCGACCCGGCTGCGCCGCACCAGGTTGCCGCTGCGCTCGTCGTAGACGGTGGAGTAGCCGCGCCGGCTCGCGCGGGCGCGGTGACCGGTGGCGCTGACGAAATGGCGGAATTGCTCGACGGTGATCTCGTGCCGCGACATCGCCAGCCCCCGCGACAGGCGGATGTTGCGCGCCGGCCGTTCGGCATCGGTCGCGCCCGCCTCGCCATCGGCGGCGCCCATGCGGAACGCGCCGTGCGGGATCACCACCATCTCGGGGCCGCGCCCGCCGTTGCGTAGCGCATCGGTGAAGGCCTGGCCGGGCCGGAACAAGCCGTAATGCGTGGCCAGGTCGATGCGGTGGCGCAGCTCGGCTGCGGCCGGATCGCCCGCCGGCGCGATCAGCAGCAACTCGGCGAGGTGGGCCCGGGCCTGGTCGAGCCCGTCGACACGCGAGAGTGCGGCGATGCCGCGGTCGCGCAGATCGCCGATCCGCGCCCGCCGCTGCCCGGCAATGCGTGCACGGGCGTGGCCGACCGTATCGGTGCCCGGCCGCACCGCTTCGGCCAGTGTCAGCCAGCGCTCGCCTTCGTCGAAATCGTTGCGCTCGGAGGCATTCTCGGCACGCCGGATCAGCGCGCTTTCGGCCGCGGCCAGGCCCTGCTGCGCACGCACGTCGCCGGGGCGGAGTTCCAGCGCCTCGCGGAAGCGGGCCAGCGCACCGCCGCTGCCGTCCTCGCCGATCCGCCCTTCGTTGAGCTCCTCCTCGCCCAGCCGGTTGGCGCGCTGGGCCAGGTCGACCGTCTCGAGCCGGTCCAGGTAGGCGACCACGGCCTCGTCCCCGGGCGCCAGCACCCGCGCGACCGCGGCGATCTGGTGCGCTTCGCGCAGCGACTGCGGGTCCGCATCGATGCGCTGCAGCGCGGCCTCGCCCTGCTCCAGCAGCGCCTCGCGCGCGCGTTGCAGCGATTGCGCGATCGCCTCGTCCTCCGGCGAGTGCGCACGTAGCGCCAGATAGGTCGGGATGGCCGAGTCGGGCTCGCCGATCAACTCGCCGGCCTCCAGCGCGGCCTCGGCGCGGGCCTGGAGCTGCTCGGCGTTCTCGTCGGTGACCTCCACTGCGGGGACCTGCCACGGCGGCACCGGCGACACCGCCTGGTCGGCGCTGACAGTGACGATGGGCGCGCGTGGCGCAGCAGTGCCGCCCTCCGGCGTCGCCCGCTCCTGCGCCGCGTCGGCCGGCTGCTCGCGTGAACACCCAGCCAGCAGGCCCAGCGCCATCAGTGATGCCAGTGCGATCTCGCGCAAGCGTCCTCCATGTTTCGTGGCCGCGGTGCCTGGTGCCACGGCGCCCGTTCGAGGGCGCACCGGGCAGCCGCGGCGGGACCGGAACCGCTTCGGCTCCGGCGAAAGTAGGCTATTGTCGCCCGCCCCGGCAAATCCGTCCTGAATACCCCACCCGTGCCCACCTGGATCAAAGACCCCGCCGCGCTGCAGGCGCGCTTCGCCATCCCCCCGACCCGCATCGGGCTGGACACCGAGTTCATCCGCGAGCGCACCTACTGGCCGCAACTCGCACTGGTGCAGATCGCGCTGGCTGGCACCGATGGCGAGGACATCCTGCTGGTCGATCCGCTGGTGCCCGGCATGGCCGAGGCGCTTGCGCCAATCCTGGTCGACCCGGCGATCCTCAAGGTGATGCACAGCCCGAGCGAGGACCTGGTCGCGTTCAAGCGTGCCTGCGGCGTGGTGCCCAAGCCGCTGTTCGATACCCAGCTGGCCGCGGCGCTGGCCGGCATCGGCAGCGGGCTGGGCTACCAGAAGCTGGTCGAGCAGGTCACCGGCGTGGCGCTGGCCAAGGGCGAGACCCGCTCGGACTGGCTGCGCCGGCCGCTGTCGCCGGCGCAACTGGAATACGCCGCCGACGACGTGCGCCACCTGTTCGAGATGCACGACGTGCTCGATGCCCAGCTCGGCCAGCTCGATCGCCGCCCATGGCTGGCCGAAGACGCCGTGCGCATCGTGCTCAATGCCGAGAACGAGGCCTTCGAGCGCTGGCCGCACCTGTCGATGCGCAGCGCGCAGTTCCTCGAGCGCGAGGCCCAGCACCGGCTGATCCGGCTGCTGCGCTGGCGCGACGCCCATGCCCGCCAGAGCGACCGCCCACGCACCTGGATCCTGGACAACGAGCTCGCGGTCGGGCTGGCCCGCCTGCCCCCGCCCGACCGCGCCGCGCTGCAGCAGCAGCTGGACGCCCATCCCAAGGCGCCGCGCAAGCTCGGCGATGCGATCTGGTCGGCATTGGACACCCCGCTGGACGACGAAGCCGATGCGCCGGACGCGGGCATGGCCGAACGCCGCGACAAGCAGCGCCTGCGCCAGTTGCAGGACGCAGTCGCCACCCGCAGCGGCGAACTCGGCCTGCCCGACGGCGTGCTCGCCTCCAAGCGCTGGCTGGAGATGTTGCTCGATACCGGTGAATGGCCGGACGCGATCGGCGGCTGGCGCCGCGCGGCGCTGGAGCCGGCGCTGGCGCCGCTGCTCGCCCCGGCACCTGGCTGAAGCTCGCGTACGCGGGCATTGCGCTTTTGTAGGAGCGGCTTCAGCCGCGATCGCCTCGATTACCGCTCGCGACCTTCCACGATCGCGGCTGAAGCCGCTCCTACAACAACTGACACTTGCACCGGCGCCGGACTGGCGTTGGCCATTCCGGCCCGCTAGACTTGCCTCCTTCGTGGGGCGGTAGCTCAGCTGGGAGAGCGCCACGTTCGCATCGTGGAGGTCAGGGGTTCGATCCCCCTCCGCTCCACCACGAAATCAAAAGGCCGCGAGCAATCGCGGCCTTTTTTTTGGTTTTGCCGTCCTGGGCCGTTGCCCAGCCGGACTACGTCCGATCCCGGGACGCCCCCTGGTGCAAGCGCGCGGCGCGACTGCGCCCAACCCAGGCGCTCGGTTGCGGCAGGCGTAGAGCGGAGCTTGCTCCGCTGCCGCGTCGCCACGACAGCAGCGAGCAAGCTCGGCCCTACCGATCACTCCAATCAATACAGCAGCAGCTGCAGAAAGCGGCAGCAGAGGCACTCATCGCGCCATGACGCCGGCGACGATCGCCTTGGCGGTTTCGTAGGGTTCGGGCCCGTTGCGGTTGCTGAGGATCACCACGGTCAGCCGCTGTCGCGGA
>JAHWKC010000021.1 GCA_019348095.1 Pseudomonadota bacterium
GGCGATCCAGCGGCAGATGCGGCAGATCGGCGGGGCCGGGTACCTGGAGCGGATCGAATGATGCGCAGGGCAAACCTCCGGGTAGGCTGGGCACGCTGCTCGTGCCTGCCGCGCGCCATTCCGCGGCGACGCTGGTGGTGGGCACAAACAACGTGCCCACCCTACGGCTGTAGGAGCGGCTTCAGCCGCGATGGCGGGGGTCGGGCCGGCGCCGCATCAGGAAAGCATCGCGGCTGAAGCCGCTCCTACAGGAGTAGTGGGGCGGTCGGCTACCATGCGGGCATGAGTGCAGCCGCTTCGGACCACGACCGCCTGACCGTCATCATCGCCGCGTTCAACGAGGCCGACAGCCTGCCGCGGTTGCAGCCGCGGATCGCCGCTGCGCTGGATGCGGTGCTCGCCGAACAAGGCGTCGAAGGCCGCGTGCTGTACGTCGACGACGGCAGCCACGATGCGACCTGGCAGGTCCTGCAAGAGCTGCGCGTGAGCGATCCTCGTATCGCCCTGCTGCGCCTGTCGCGCAATTTCGGCAAGGAGCTTGCGCTGACCGCCGGGCTGGACCGGGTGGAGGCTGGCGCCGCGCTGATCCTGGATGCCGACGGGCAGGACCCGCCGGAGCTGATCCCGCAGTTCGTGGCCAAGTGGCGGGAGGGTTTCGATGACGTGCACGGCACCCGCATCGAGCGCGAAGGCGAGGGCTGGCTCAAGCGCGCCACCGCCCACGCGTTCTACCGGGTGATGGGACGGCTCTCGAAAACGCCGATCCCGCCGGACACCGGTGATTTCCGCCTGCTGTCGCCGCGCTCGCTCGCCGGCCTGCGGCAGCTGCGCGAGCGCCACCGCTTCATGAAGGGCCTGTTCGGCTGGGTCGGCTACAACCGCGTGGCGCTGCCCTACCATCGCGAGCCGCGCACTGCAGGCGCCAGCAAGTTCAACTACTGGCGGCTGTGGAACCTGGCGCTGGAAGGCATCACCAGCTTCTCGACCGCGCCGTTGCGGCTGGCGACCTACCTCGGCCTGGCAACCGCTTTGCTGGCGTTCGCCTACGGGGTGTGGGTGATCGTCAAGGCCCTGATGTGGCGCGATCCGGTGGCCGGCTGGCCGACCATGATGGCGGTCATCCTGTTTCTCGGCGGCGTGCAGTTGATCGCGCTGGGGTTGATCGGCGAATACCTCGGACGGTTGTACGAAGAGTCCAAGCAGCGGCCGCTCTACCTTGTCGACACGTGGCAGCCGGCGGCGGGAGTATGCTCGGGGGAAGTCCACGTCGGAGAAGGCGGCCATGCGAACGGTGCGGCAGTTGCTCGAGGCGAAAGCGCCTGAGGTCTTCGCGATCGGTCCCGATGCGCCGGTGGTCGACGCGATCCGGCTGATGGCCGAGAAGTGCATCGGCGCGGTGCTGGTGATCGAAGGCGACCGGCTGGTCGGCATCCTGTCCGAGCGCGACTACGCGCGCAAGATCGTGTTGCAGGGACGTTCCTCGGCGGACACGCCGGTGCGCGCGATCATGACCGCCGAGGTCATCACCGTCGGCGTGGATGACAACGCCGAGCACTGCATGCAACTGGTGACCGACAGGCGCATCCGGCACCTGCCGGTGGTGAACGGCGGCCGGGTGCTGGGGGTGGTGTCGATCGGTGACCTGGTCAAGGCGGTGATCGAGGACCAGCAGCTCGAACTCGACCAGTTGCAGCGCTACATCGCGAGCTGAGCCACCAACTCTGTGCTTCCCATGGCGAGGGCGGCAAAAAAGCATTTGACACGGATCAGAGCAAAAAAATACGGATCAGAGCGGACAAAGCCATTCAATAGAACCGCCTTATCCGCCTTGATCCGTTTTTTTCTGCTCTGATCCGTGTCAGAGGATTTTGATCCCAAAGACCATCATTCCGCGTACTTGCCACCGCAGCCGGAGTCCTCCCCCGGCCCGAGTTCCAGCGTCGCCAGCAGCGCGGCCGGCGGGGCGATGCTGCCCAGCGTCAATGCGATCGCGCCGCGCAGGCCGACCCGGGCGAGGTCGGGCCGGATGTCGGGGTCGCTGAAGGTGCCATCGATGACCAGTGGTGCGCGCAGCGACAGCAGGCTGCGGTCCTTCGGGCGCGGGCGGATCAGCAGGTCGAGAGTTTCCTCGCGCAGGTTGATCTCGCCCTCTCCGACCAGGATGGTGTCGCTGCTGTCGAACGCGAGCGCGCGGGCGGTCATGACCCCGTTTTCCACCGCGAAATCGCCGAACGCGCAGCGCACCGGGATCTGGCGGTCCTCGGTCAGGGTGAACTTGATGATCTCGGCCAGGTCCAGCCCGGCGACCTCCATCAGCAGGTTGCTGATGCGGCCGCGGCCCATGCCGAACGCGACGTCGCCATCGCTGCTGCCGAGCATCTGCGCGAGTGAGTTGCCGCTGCCGGTCAGCGAGACGTCGCCGCTGACCTTGCCCACGGCGTTCTGGGCGAGCTCCACCTCGGGCAGCAAGTGCGACAGGTCGAGCGAGCGTGCGGCGATGTCGGCACGCGTGCCGATGGTGTTCTCGCGCGCGTCCATGCGGATGGTCGAGCGCACCTGGCCCTCGGCAATGCCGAAGTCCAGCGGGTCGAGCCGCAGGACGCCGCCTTCCAGCAGCAGGTGTGCGTCCATGTCGTTGATCGGCCAGCGAGGTGCGTCGATGCGCTCGGCACGCAGGCGCACGTCCGCGTCCATGTTGCGTAGTTTCTCCAGCCGGTAGGGCGTATCGGGGATCACTCCCGCGCTGCTGCCGGGGCTGTCCTCGTCCGCCGCCGGTCCTCCGCCGATGAAGCCGGCGAGGTCATCGAAGTCCAGTCGGCTGGAAACCAGCTCGGCGCGCAGGTAAGGACGCTCGCCGGCGGTGTCGACGCTGGCGTCGCCGGCCAGATCGCTATCGCCGACCTCGCCGGTGAAGTTTTCGTAGTGCCAAGTGGAGTCGTCGCGGGTGAAGCGGCCCGCGAGCGAGTAGGGCGGGGTCGGTGGCGTGGCGATGCCGATCAGCGGATACAGGTCGGCCATGTCCTCGCCGGCCAGCGCCAGTTGCAGGTCGAAATCGCGCAGGCGCAGCGGGTCGACCAAACTGCCGCGCGCATGTGCGCGGGTGCTGCCGGCGGTGGCCTGCAGGTCGATGCGAAAGGGGCGCTGGCTGTGCTGCAGTTCCAGCGGAGATTCGGCACGGCCTTCGATGCGGAAGTCGCTGCCTCGCCACTGCCCACCGCCGGCCAGTGCCACCGGCGGCGCACCACCGGCCCGCTCGGGGGGGCGGCTGGCGAGCGCCACGGCGATCCGGGTCCCGTTGGCTGCATCAAGGAAGTGCAACTGGCCGTCGCCTATCCAGACCCGACCCAGCCGAGTGCCGCCTTCCTCATCGTCGCTGCCGAACTCCCAGTTGCCGCCGCCGTCCGGGCCGGTTTCCAGACTCAGCCGCGGCCTGCTCAGCCGCAGTTCCGGGATGCGCAACTCGCCGCCGAACAAAGGGCCCAGCGCGAGGCGCAATTCCAGGCGATCGACCGAGGCCATTGTCGGTTGCCGCGCCCACTCCGCGTTGCCCAGGCGCACGGCCTCGGCACGAATGAGCGGAGCCCATCCAAGCTCGACGTCGAGGTCTCCCCCGATCCTGAACTCTCGGCCGGTGCGCGCCTCGACCTGGCGCTCGATCGGGCGCTTGAACCAGTTCCAGTCCCATGCCAGCACCAGCACCAGCATCGCCAGGGCGACCAAAGCGGAAATCGTCCGCCATGGGTGCGCGGTGACGCCATCGCTCGTTCGCTGGTATGCCGACCGGCTCATGCTCCCGCCGCCGGGACCCGGACTGGCATCACCCACCCGGCGGCCGCGCCAGCAAAGCGGCCTTCATCTGGCGACTGTCGCGGGGTCGGTGACATGGCACGTCAGGCTGTGATCAGGTCCGCGCGATCAACTCGTCGCGCGGCAGTCAAAGCTGCCGACCTCGTCCTGGCTCAGCGTACCGCCCTGGTCGCCGACCGAGAATTGCAGGCCCTCGCCCGAATACATCGGCGGCGCGCTCCCGGCAGCGCGCGTGATTTCCACGCGGCGACCGTCGGCCAGCATGATCCGCGCGGTGTCGGTCTGGATGATCTCGACGCGGTGGCCGTCATCGCAGGAGTAGCTCATCGTGGTGGCATCGCTGGCGGTCGCGCCCGTGTCCATCTGCAGGGTCGCATCATCGGTCGGCATGGCCGTGTCGGCGCCGGCCAGGGCCGTGGTGGGCTGCGTTGCGGCCGGCTCGGTCGCGCCCGGTGTGCCGGTGGCCAGGTCGGAATGGTCACGTTGGCAGCCAGACAAGGCCAACGTCGCGACTATCGCAGCCAGGGTGGTGTTGGCGATCAGGGAGTTGCGCATGGGTGTCCTCCGACGCGAGGTGACCCGGCATGTTCGCTATCGGCCGGTCAAGTCGCGGTGAAAGCAGTGCCCTTGCCGCCGCACGGGAGCGCTGCTGCCCGTTCTCGAGGAGCTACCCCGCCGAGAGCACCCCGCCTGGGGCGCCGCCGCGCCTAGTCGGCGGCAAGCGCGTGCGCGTGCTCGCGCGTGGCCAGGAACTGCACGTCCGGTGCGCGCTCCTGCGCCAGCTGCAGGTTGACCCGGGTCGGAGCGAGATAGACCAGTTGCCCGGCGGCGTCGATCGCGAGGTTCATCGCGTGCTTGTCGCGGAATTCCTCGAGCTTTTTTGGATTGTCGCAGCGGATCCAGCGCGTGGTGGCGACGCTGACCTGCTCGAAGGTCGCATCCACGCCGTATTCGTCCTTGAGCCGGTAGGCGACCACGTCGAACTGCAACACGCCGACCGCGCCGAGGATCAGGTCGTTGCTCATCAGCGGCCGGAAAAACTGGGTCGCGCCTTCCTCGCTGAGCTGCGCCAGGCCCTTCTGCAGCTGCTTGAGCTTGAGCGGATCGCGCAGGCGCGCGCGGCGGAACAGTTCCGGGGCGAAATTGGGGATGCCGGTGAACGACAGCGCCTCGCCTTCGGTGAAGCTGTCGCCGATCGAAATGGTGCCGTGGTTGTGGATGCCGATCACGTCGCCGGAGTAGGCGGTGTGGGCGATCTCGCGGTCACTGGCCATGAACGTCAGCGCATTGGCGAGCTTCATCTCCTTGCCGCTGCGCACGTGCAGCGCCTTCATGCCGGCGTTGAACCGGCCCGAGCAGATGCGCATGAACGCAACCCGGTCCCGGTGTTGCGGGTCCATGTTGGCCTGGATCTTGAAAACAAAGCCGGTGAGCTTGTCCTCGTCCGGCGCTACCTCGCGCGTGGTGGTCTGGCGTCGCCCCGGCGAGGGGGCGTGCTCGACGAAGAAGTCCAGCAGCAGCTGCACGCCGAAGTTGTTGACCGCCGAGCCGAAGAACACCGGGGTCTGCTCGCCGGCCAGGTAACGGTCGATGTCGAACGGATGCGATGCGCCCTCCACCAGTTCGAGTTCCTCGCGCAGCTCGCGCAGCATGTCCGGGCCGATCCGCTCCGCGAGTGCGGGGTCGTCGATCGAGGCGAAGATGGTCGAGTCCTGCCGGGTGAAGTTGCGCCCGGGTTCGTACAGGTGCACCTCGCCACTGAGCAGGTGCACCACGCCCTTGAGCCGCTGGCCCATGCCGATGGGCCAGGTGATCGGCGCGCACTGGATGCCGAGCACGCTTTCGACCTCGTCCAGCAGGTCGATCGGGTCCTTGCCCTCGCGGTCGAGCTTGTTGATGAAGGTCATGATCGGGGTGTCGCGCAGCCGGCAGACTTCCATCAGCTTGATCGTGCGCTCCTCCACGCCCTTGGCGACGTCGATCACCATCAGCGCCGAGTCCACCGCGGTCAGCACGCGGTAGGTGTCCTCGCCGAAGTCGGCGTGTCCGGGGGTGTCGAGCAGGTTGACGATGCAGTCCTCGTAGGGGAACTGCATCACCGAGGAGGTCACCGAGATCCCACGTTCCTTTTCCAGCGCCATCCAGTCCGAGGTGGCATGGCGCGCGGCCTTGCGGCCTTTGACGCTGCCGGCCATCTGGATCGCGCCACCGAACAGCAGCAGCTTCTCGGTCAGCGTGGTCTTGCCCGCATCGGGGTGCGAGATGATCGCGAAGGTGCGGCGGCGCAGGGTCTGCAGGGAAACGTCGGACATGGCGATGGCACGCGCGCGGCGTGTCCGGAGAAGGGCAAAGAGCCGGCAAGTATACCCGCGACCCTTCGCCCGCCCTTGTGTGCAGCCGAATCACCTGCGGTGGAACCGGCCAACTTCCGTCGAGTCGGTCCGTCCGCGGCGGGGGCGGAATCGGCTCACCAGCATCGTGGATATTGCCGAACTGGGCACTGCGTCACACTCCATGGCTACAGGTGCAGGGCGTTTGCGCCGTTACCGGGTCAGGCCGGGTTTCTTAAGGAGTTGTCGTGTTCATTGTCATCGTGGGTGAGGATGGCGGCCGCGCCAATGAGTTCGAACAGGCCCTGGCCGATTTCGGCCTGGGCTGGGATGTGCGCTGGTTGCCAGACGCCGCGGCGGCGCTGGCCCTGCCGAACGATCGGCCGGTCGATGTCGTGGTATGCGACCTGCGGGTCGGCAATCAGCAGGGGCCGGCGCTGCTCGCGCAGATGCGCGCGCACCACTCCGACGCGGTTCGCATCCTGCTGGTCGACGACGGCCAGGGCGCCGATCTCAGCCAGGCGCTGGAAGTGGCGCACCGGCTGCTACGCAAGCCGCTGGATGCGGGCGAGCTGATCGAGGCGGTGGAGAGTGTGATCGAGCTGCGCGAACTGCTCGACAACGAACAGCTCAAGCAGGCGATCGGTCGCATTGGCTCGCTGCCACCGCCGCCGCGACTGTACGTGGAGCTCACCCGGCTGATGCAGGACCCGGAGTCCAGCAGCGCCCAGATCGGCGAGGTGCTCTCGCAGGACCCGGTGATTGCGGCCAAGGTGCTGCGGCTGTGCAACTCGGCCTATTTCTCCGCCGGGCGCGTGGTGACCGACGTGCGCGCCGCGGTGACCCGGCTCGGCCTGCAGACGATCCAGCGCCTGGTACTGGCGACCGAAGCCTTCTCCGGCAGTGGTGTGATCAACGGCATCGATCGCGAGGCGATGCAGGACCGCGCCTTGCGCACCTCGCGGCTGGCCGCGCAGCTGCTCGGCGGACCCAGCGCAGAACTGGCCGCGACCGCCGGCCTGCTGGCCGAGGTCGGCATGTTGTTGCCGGGCGTGCGCATCCCCGGTCGCGAACCCGAGCAAGCCGAGGCTGGCGACGGCCCGCACTACGCCGAGGCAGGCGCCTACCTGCTGGGCCTGTGGGGCCTGCCGATGCCAATCGTCGAAGCGGTCGCCAGCCACCACCAGCCCAGCCGCATGCGCATGTCCGGCTTCTGGGTCGGCGGCGCCGTGCACGTCGCCTCGGCGCTGGTGTGCAACACGCCGGTGGACGAGAACTACCTGCGCTCGGTCGGCCTGATCGACCGGCTGCCGCGATGGCGCTCGATGGCCGAGGAGCTGGCCGAAGCCGCATAGTCATCGAAAAAGCTTTTTGGACACGGATCAGAGCGAAAAAGGCGGATCAGAGCGGATCAAACGAAAACGTCTTATTCGCTTTGATCCGCTGTTTTCGCTCTGACCCGTGTCAAAAGTTTTCAAAAGAAACTCCGCGCATACGGAACGGGATCGCCTCCAAACGCATGCCGCGGTTGACCTGCACCACGAAGTGCAGGTGCGGTCCGGTGGTGAAACCGGTGTTGCCCGACAACCCGATCCGCTGCCCCGCTTGCACCTGCTCGCCGACGCGCACGTGCACGCCATTGATGTCCAGATGCGCGTACAACGCCATGGTGCCGTCCTCGTGCAGGATCCGCACGAAGTTGGAGCGGCCGCCGTAACGTTCGCGATCCAGTCCGGCCTGGTCGAAATCCGATTCGATCTGCATCACCCGACCCGCGCGTGCGGCCACCACCGGTGTGCCGATTGCGGCAGCGAAATCGGCTGCGTAGCGGTTTTGCGGATCGGCATGGCTGAAGCCGCCGGCGAACCCCTGATGGACTCGGACCTGCGACTGCTGCAGCGGCAGCAGGTACTGGGCGTCGAGCGGACGCGCGCCCGGGGCGCCCGGGAGCGCGTCGAGCTGCAACTCGGCAGGTCGCGCAGCGGTAAACGTCGCGACCACCACGCTGCCGTGGGGCGGCACGGTCGCGGTGGCCGGCAACTCGGGTTCACTGGTGACCTGGCCGCGGCCAATCCGCAGCATTACCTGGATCGGACCGCCCAGGCGGTTGTCGGCCCACACCAGGGTGCGGCCGTCCTGCTTTTCCAGACGTAGCCGCGCGATCGCGCTTGGCTCGGCGCGCACCGGGATCACCCTGACCTCCGCTGGCGGTGCATCGGGCATGCGGTCGCCGTAATGGGTGACGCCGTTGCGGTCGGTCCAGCGGTAGACCTTGCCCGCGTCGGCGTGCCCGCTGGCGACTGCGAATGCCAGGGCGCACAGCGTGGCGGTCAGGTGGCGTGGCCGGTCCATGGGCGAAGTGTATTCGCCGGTGTGGGCAGCAGGCAGCCGCGGCACCGCGAAACGGCGGCTGGCGCTTCGTCGTGAGCGCCGTTTTGTTTCTTCAATCTCTTTATTCGAATGAAGCGATTGACATGCGCGAGGACCGCTGGCAAGCTGCATCCCATCCATCGAGACCGGCAGAGGGACAGGCCCTTTGACGCCGGGGCAACCAGCGCAGCGCAAGCCGCGCCAGGTGCCAATTCCTGCGGTGACTCGTCCGTTCCCGGGTGCGGTCACCGAAAGATGGTTGCTTGGCAGGCCCGGTCATGGCGTTCGCTCGACCCGGTGCGTGTCTGCTTCCGTCAGCTCGATGGCCCCGCCACTTCCGGATGCCTGCCATGAGCCTGATCGATACCAGCCCTACCTGTTCCGAGCGCCACGCGCCGTTGCCCAGCGCCTCGCCTGTCGCCACCGAGGCGGTTGCCGCGCGCACGCCGGGCGCGACGCGCGGCGAATTCACCGTCAAGCTCGACCTGCGCCACGCCGGTCCCCGGACCGTCACGCTGCGCTACGAAATCCTTGGCGCTGCGCACCTGCCGGTGGTGGTCGTGGCCGGCGGCATCTCGGCCGACCGCCACGTGTCGTGCAATAGCAACCATGCCGAGCCGGGCTGGTGGGACGCCCAGGTGGGCGCCGGCCGCGCGATCGACCCGGCCCGGCACTGCGTGCTCGGCTTCGATTGGCTCGGCGCCGACGGATGCCTTGACGTCGCGATCGACCCGGCCGACCAGGCCGATGCGCTTGCCGCGCTGCTCGATGCGCTGGACCTGGCGCGGATCGAAGCGTTCGTCGGCTGCTCCTATGGCGCGATGGTCGGCCTGCAGTTCGCCGCGCGCCACGGCGGGCGCCTGGGACAGTTGGTTTCGATCAGCGGCAGCCATCGCGCGCATCCGTATGCAAGCGCGTGGCGCGCGCTGCAGCGCCGCGCGGTCGCGTTGGGCGCGCTGCAGTGCGATGAGACGCACGGGCTGGAACTGGCACGTCAGCTGGCGATCCTGAGCTACCGCACGCCGGCCGAATTCGCAGCGCGTTTCGGTGCGGCCGAGGTGCGCAATGGGCGCGTGCGCGTGGCCGCGGAGGACTACCTCGATCACTGCGCCGGCAAGTACGTCGCTAAAACCTCGCCGACCGCGTTCCTGCGCCTGTCCGAGTCGATCGACCTGCAAACGCTCGACCCGGCCCAGGTGCAGGTGCCGGTGACGGTGGTCGCGGTCGAGGAAGACCGCCTGATCCCGGTGGCCGACGCCTACGACCTGGTCGAACGCCTGGGGCGTGCGCCAGGCGTGCAGGAGCCGCGCCTGCGTGTGCTGCGCTCGCCCTACGGGCACGATGCATTCCTCAAGGAGGAGGCCGATATCGCCGCCGTCCTCAACGACGCGCTGGCCGGCGCCGCGGCGGTGGCGGCATGAGCGCGCGTGACACCCCCGCGCCGACCGCGCGCAACCGCTGTACCGCCGCGGTGCGCGCCGGCATCGACCGCGATGCCGCGTTCGGTGCGGTCACGCCGCCGATCGTGCTGTCGTCGAACTTCAGCTTTGCCGGTTACGACGACAAGCGCACCTACGACTACACCCGCAGCGGCAATCCGACCCGCGACCTGCTCGGCGAGGCCCTGGCCGAACTGGAAGGCGGCGCCGGCGGGGTGATTACCGCCACCGGCATGGCCGCCATCACGCTGGTGCTGCACGCCTGCCTCAAACCGGGCGACCGCCTGGTGGTGCCGCATGACGGCTATGGCGGCAGCTGGCGTCTATTCAATGCGCTTGCTGCCAAGGGCGCGTTCGAACTGGTCACCGCCGACCTCACCGACCCGCGCGCGCTGACCGAGGCCCTGGCGATTGGCCCGGCGGTGGTCTGGATCGAGACCCCGTCCAATCCGCTGCTGCGCATCACCGACCTGCGCTTCGTGATCGATGCCGCGCATGCGGCCGGTGCGCTGGCGGTGGTCGACAACACCTTCCTGTCGCCGGCGCTGCAGCGGCCGATCGCCTTCGGCGCCGACGTGGTGGTGCATTCGACCACCAAGTACATCAATGGCCACAGCGACGTGGTCGGCGGCGCGGTCATCGCGCGCGAGACGGCGCTGCACCAGCAACTGGCCTGGTGGGCCAACTGCCTTGGCATCACCGGTGCGCCATTCGACAGCTTCCTGACATTGCGCGGCCTGCGCACGCTGGATGCGCGCCTGCGCGTGCACCAGGAGAACACGCTGGCGCTGGCCGAGCTGCTCGACGCGCATCCGGCGGTGCGCACGGTGCATTACCCGGGGCTTGCCAGTCATCCGGGCCACGCGTTGGCGGCGCGGCAGCAGCATGGCTTCGGCGCGATGCTGAGTGTGGAACTGCAACACGGGGGAGGACCGAATGCCGAAGCGGTGGTGCGTGCGTTCCTGGATGGCCTGCAGTGCTTCACCCTGGCCGAGTCGCTGGGCGGCGTGGAGAGCCTGGTCGCGCACCCGGCGACCATGACCCACGCGGCGATGTCGCCGGAGGCGCGGCTGGCGGCTGGCATCGGCGACGGGTTGCTGCGCCTCTCGGTCGGCATCGAGCACGTCGATGATCTGCTGGCCGACATCGCCGCCGCGCTGGCGCGGGCGACGAGCGCGGGCGCGGCCAGCACCGGGACCGGGCGTGCGCTCAAATGAACGCGGTCACCCACGGCGTCGCGGCAAACCCGCAAGCCCATGCGCAACTGCCGGCGCGTCTGGTCCTACTGGGCACCGGCACGGTCGGCGGTGCGGTGCTGCAGCGCCTGGACCGGTGGGCCGGGACATCGCTGGGACATGGCTTATCGCTGGTATACGTCGCCAATTCGCGCACCGCCTACACCCCCGCTTCCGGCGGCAGGAGGTTGCGCGAAGCGCCTGATGCTGCCAAAACGGAACCCGGTCAAGGGGTGCTCAGATCATTCCAGCCGGCGCCGTTCGCAGGCGCGACCGGGCTCGACCAGGTGACCGCCGCATTGGGCCAGCACGGCACCCGCATCATCATCGACGCCACGCCCAGCGAGGCCGTCGCCGAGCGTCACGCCGGGTGGCTGGCGCAAGGCATCCACGTGGTCACCGCCTGCAAGCTCGCCCAGGGCACTGGCCTGGCCCGCTGGCATGCGATCCGGGCCGGCTGCACGCGCGGTCACACCGAGTACGGCGACGCCGCCACCGTCGGTGCGGGGCTGCCGCTGCTGCGTTCGATCCGCGACTTGCGCGCCGGCGGCGACCGCATCCGCGCCGTGGCGGGCGTGCTGTCGGGGTCGCTGGCCTGGTTGTTCAACCACTACGACGGCCTCCGCCCGTTCTCGGGGTTCGTGCGCGAGGCATGCAAGGCCGGCTACACCGAGCCCGACCCGCGCGAAGACCTCTCCGGTGAAGACGTGCGGCGCAAGTTGCTGATCCTGGCGCGCGCGGCCGCGGTGGAACTTGAGGCCGATGAGGTCGAGGTGGAATCGCTGGTGCCGCCGGCCCTTGCGGCACTGCGCCCTGAGCAGGTCGACGCCGCGTTGCCCATGCTAGATCCCGCTTTGCGCGAGCGTTTCGCCGCTGCCTACAAGAGCGGGGCGAAGCTGCGCTTCATCGCCCGGCTGGAATGCGAGGGCAGCGGACGAGTCCGCGCGCGCATCGGACTGGAGCCGCTCGCGGCCGATCACCCGCTGGCCGGCGGCGCCGGCACCGACAACCGGGTGGCGATCTGGTCGGACCGCTACTCCAGCCAGCCGCTGCTGATCCAGGGGCCAGGCGCCGGTGCGGAGGTGACCGCGGCAGGGCTGCTGGACGATGTGCTGCGGATCGCACGGACCGGTTCGCGCTTGGCCTAGGCGTCCTCGTTGCGCGCCAGGGGCAGGATGCGAGCTTCCGGCGCGAGAGCCCACCGGCGCCGGTGGACTTCGCTCCGGTGCTGCCTCACTCCGGCGCTGCCCCCACCTTGCTGCCGAACAGCTGCAGTTCGCCTCGCTCCAGCAGCGGTCGACATAAGAATTCACCGGCCGCTCGGCGGCAAACCTGAACTTTTTACCGCGCCGGGCGATGCCCGGCATGACCGCCGCTAACCGTTCGGCACGAAGCTGCGGGTCCCGCGCGCCGGGATGCTCCCGCTGCTGGTCAGCAACGGCGGCTCAGCACTCGATCACGTTGACCGCAAGCCCGCCGCGGCTGGTTTCCTTGTACTTGTCGCGCATGTCGCGGCCGGTGTCGCGCATGGTCTTGATCACCTTGTCGAGGCTGACCTTGTGCTTGCCGTCGCCGCGCATTGCCATGCGGCTGGCGTTGATCGCCTTGACCGAACCCATCGCGTTGCGCTCGATGCACGGGATCTGCACCAGGCCACCGATCGGGTCGCAGGTCAGGCCGAGGTTGTGCTCCATGCCGATCTCGGCGGCGTTCTCGATCTGGCTGACGGTGCCGCCGCGCGCGGCGGTCAGGCCGGCGGCCGCCATCGAACAGGCCACCCCAACCTCGCCCTGGCAGCCGACCTCGGCGCCGGAGATGCTGGCGTTCTCCTTGTAGAGGATGCCGACCGCAGCGGCGGTCAGCAGGAACGTGCGCACGCCCTCTATGCTGGAGTGCGGCACGAACCGGTCGTAGTAGTGCAGCACCGCCGGGATGATGCCGGCCGCGCCGTTGGTCGGTGCCGTCACCACGCGGCCGCCGGCGGCGTTTTCCTCGTTGACCGCGAGCGCGAACAGATTGACCCAGTCGAGCATGTCCAGCGGGTCATCGGTAGCCGCACCGGGGCGCTCGGTCAGCTCGGCATGCAGCAACGGCGCACGGCGGCTGACGTGCAGCCCGCCGGGCAGGGTGCCGGGCGAGCGGATGCCACGCTCGACGCAGGACTGCATCGCGGCCCAGATTTCATCGAGCGCGGCGTCGATCTGCTCGCGCGTGCGCCATACCTGCTCGTTGGCGTACATCAGCTCGGCGATGCTCAGCCCATTGCGCCCGCACTGGGCGATCAGCTCGTCGCCGGAGTGGAACGGATAGGGCTGCTGGGTCTCGTCGGCGACGATCCGGTCCTCGGCCGCCTCGTCCTGGTTGACCACGAAGCCGCCGCCGACCGAATAGTAGTCGCGCGTGGCGATCACCTCGCCGGCGGCATCGAACGCGGTGAAGCGCATGCCGTTGGTATGGAACGGCAGCTTCTGGCGCTTGTTCATGATGAGGTCGTGCTTCTCGTCGAAGCCGATCTCGTGGCGGCCGAACAATTTGATGCGTTTCTCGCCGCGGATGCGTTCCAGCGCGGGCGGAATCACGTCCGGATCGATCAGGTTCGGCCAGTGGCCTTCCAGGCCCATCATTACCGCCTTGTCGGTGCCATGGCCGCGGCCGGTCAGTGCGAGCGAGCCGAACACCTCGGCACGGACCCGCGCGGTGCGTTCGAGATCACCGTTCTCGATCAGCCAGCGCTCCACGAACCGCGCCCCGGCCCGCATCGGCCCCACGGTGTGCGAGGAGCTCGGCCCGATGCCGATCTTGAACAGGTCGAAACTGCTGACGGCCACGTAGTTCTCCGAAGCGGCGGCGAATATCTGAAGGTGGGGACGATTGGCCCGTTATTCTACGCGTCCCGACCGCACCGCCTGGGTCGCCGGTCCCACCTGCGCGATGCCACTGATCCTGTACCAGCGCGACGACTGCCACCTGTGCGACCTCGCGCTGGAGGTCCTGGCGCAGGCGCGCGCGCCCGAGCCCGACAGCGTGTTCATCGACGGCGACGAGGCGCTGGAGTCGCGCTACGGCATCCGGGTGCCGGTGTTGCGCGATGTGGCACGCGGGGTCGAACTGGACTGGCCGTTCGATGCCGAGCGGCTGCGGCGGTTTCTGGCCGGATGACACCCGGGCACGGGTCTCTATTCAGGTCCATTCGCTGCCGTTGCCTTACAACGCGAATCGATCCAGCTCGCCACTCCA
>JAHWKC010000220.1 GCA_019348095.1 Pseudomonadota bacterium
TCGAGATGACGAGGGCCTCCTTCGCGAGCCTCACCAGGAGTGGCCCGAGGAGCAGGCCCCAGGCGCCGATCAGCTCGATGCCGCCGAACATCGAGACCAGCACGACCCAGGTCGGCAGCTGCAGCTTGCCGCGGTGCGCGAGCCAGGGCCGCGCGACGTTATCCACGGTCCCGATCACGGCGACACCGACGACCGCGAGGGAGAGCGCCGCGCTCGGCCGGCCGGTGAGCGCGAGCCCCGCCGCGACCGGGATCCAGACGATCGCCGTGCCGATGCCGGATGCGGCCATTGCCAGGCGGAAGCGGTCGTTTCCGGCATCGCCGGTGCGCGGTTCGGACAAGGAGATCACCAGTTCCCGAGTGAACGAAAAGTGTAGCGAGCTTCGCCGTGATAGCGCGGTAGACATCTCGCGGAGCGTCCCCCGCAGGGCTGCCGACGCGATATCACCGCTTGGCGATATCCCCCACAATGCCGCCATGGAGCTGCCCCAGATCATCTTCCTGCTGATCCTCGCCGGTGCGCTGTACCTGTTCATCAGTGAGCGCCTGCGGGTGGACGTGACCGCGATGCTGACGCTGCTGGCGCTGGTGGTCAGCGGCGTGCTCGATTCGGAGCAGGCGTTGTCGGGCTTCGCCAGCGAGCCGGCGATCATCGTCGCGGCGGTGTTCGTGATTTCCGGCGGCCTGGCCGCCACCGGCATCACCGAGCGCATCGGCCAGTGGGTCGGCCAGGCCAGCGGCAAGAGCGAGAGCCGCGCGGTCGCGGTGGTGATGCCGACGGTCGCGGCGCTGTCATCGTTCACCCATCACGTGATGGTGACCGCGATGATGCTGCCGATCCTCACCCGCCATGCCAAGGCACGGCGCCTGTCGGCTTCGCGCCTGCTGATGCCGATGTCGTTTGCGGCCTCGCTCGGCACCACCCTGACCCTGGTCAGCGCACCGGCGTTCCTGCTGGCCAACGACCTGATCCAGCGCAGCGGCTCGCCGGGCCTGGGGATCTTTTCGATCACTCCGATCGGCCTGGCGCTGGTGCTGATCGGCATGGCCTACATGCTGCTTGCGCGCTGGCTGCTGCCCAAGCGTGGCGGGGAAACCGGCGACGACGAATACCTGCGGCTGGACCGCTACCGCACCGAGCTGTTGATCGTCGACGGCTCGCGTTGGAACACCCGGCCACTGGCCGAGCTGCAGAAGGCGCTGGGCGACCGCTTTCGCATGCTCGGCTGGCTGCGCGACGGCGCCCTGCGGCGCGACCTCGGCGACAGCAGCCGGCTGCTCAAGGGCGACGTGTTGCTGGTGGAGGCCTCGGCCGATGCCCTCGCCTCGCTGCACGACGACCAGGGCCTGGCCTTGCGCGCCATCGCGCGTTTTGGCGACACCGCGACTGGTGAGGGCGAGCCGCAGCTGGTACAGGCCGTGGTCGCGCCGGGTTCGGAATTCATCGGGCGCAGCATCCGCGAGCTGGATTTCTCACGCCAGTTCCACGCGGTGATTGCCGGCCTGTGGCGCCGAGGCGGAGCGATCACGTTGCGGCTGGCCGACGCCCGCCTGCGCGAGGGCGACCTGCTTGTGCTGTGGGGCCGGCCCTCGCGCTTCACCGAGTTGGCCGCGCACCATGGTTTTCTGATGCTGGTGCCGTTTGCCGGCGAGGCCAAGCGGCGCGTGCGTGCACCGCTGGCCCTGGGAATCCTGGCGTTGACCGTGCTGGCCGCAGCGACCGAGTGGCTGCCGCCGGCGCTGGCCTTCCTGTTCGGCGCGGTGGCGATCGTCGCCACGCGCTGCGTCGACATCGGTCAGGCCTACCGCGAAATCGACGTGCGCGTGTTCGTAATGATCGCCGGCGTGATCCCGCTGGGCATCGCGATGGAGCAGACCGGTACCGCGCAGTTGCTGGCGCAGGGATTGCTGCAGGTGGTCGCGCAATGGCCGGCGCTGGCGGTACTGCTGGTGATGTTCTCGATCGCCGGCCTGCTGACCCAAATACTCTCGGACGCGGCGACCACGGTGCTGCTCGGTCCGGTCGCGGTATCGCTTGCGCACTCGCTGGGCCTGCCGCCGACACCGTTCGTGGTGTGCACCGCTCTGGGCGCGGTGGCGTCGTTCCTGACCCCGATCGGCCACCACGGCAACCTGTTGATCCTAGGGCCGGGCCAGTATCGCTTTACCGACTTCCTGCGCATGGGCCTGCCGCTGACGGTGCTGATCGCGCTGGTCAGCGCGTGGATGGCGCGGTGGTTGTGGTTGGACGGGCCGCTGTGGCCGTTCGCAGGCTGATTCCCACCCCCGGGGGGTGGCCCGCCGCTGCGGTCAGCCAACCCTGGTGCCACTGCCGTCATTCCAGCGTTCGCTGGAGCGGTCTCGGGCCGAAGGGACGGCGCACCCCTGTGATGCGCCTGGCAATCCGCACGCGGCATCGATTCGGCGCCCACGGATATGGCGACACGTGACTCAGAACAGATCACCCTGCGGCGACGGCTTGCGCGGCGCCACGAACTTGCTGCTGTCCAGCGGCGGCAAGCGGCCGAAGCCGATGCGCTTGTGCGCCTTGGCGAAGCGCTGCGCGATCAGCTGGGCGAACGGTCCTTCGCCGCGCATGCGCTTGCCGAACGCGCTGTCGTAATCCTTGCCGCCGCGCATCTGGCGGATCAGGCTCATGACGTGCTGCGCGCGTTCCGGGTAGTGCAGTTCCAGCCACTCGCGCCAGACCTGCTTGAGCTCGTGTGGCAGTCGCAGCAGCACGTAGCTGGCCGAGCGCGCGCCGGCGTCGAAGGAGGCCTGCAGGATCGACTCGATCTCGTGATCGGTGATCATCGGTACCACCGGCGCCACCATCACCCCGACCGGCACGCCAGCCTGGCTCAACGTGCGCATCGCCTTGAGCTTGCTGTGCGGCGCCGACGCGCGCGGCTCCATGCGCGCCGCGAGCCGGTTGTCGAGCGTGGTCACCGAGAAGTACACCGTGACCAGCTGATCACGCGCGAGCGCGCTCAGCACGTCGAGGTCGCGCTCGATCAACGCGCTCTTGGTAACGAAACTCACCGGATGCTTGCACTCGGCCAGTAGCTCAAGCACCTCGCGGGTGATCCGGTAGCGGCGCTCGATCGGCTGGTAGGCATCGGTATTGATGCCCAGCGCGATGGGCGACGGGCGGTAGCCGGGCTTGGCCAGCTCATGGCGCAAGCGCTCGGCGGCGTTGGTCTTGGCAAACAGCCGCGTCTCGAAATCCAGGCCGGGCGAGAGGTCGAGGTAGGCATGCGAGGGCCGGGCGAAGCAGTACACGCAGCCGTGCTCGCAGCCCCGGTAGGGATTGACCGATTGGCTGAAGCCGACGTCGGGCGAGTCGTTGCGGCTGATGACGCTGCGCGCGCGCTCCTCGCGCACCTGGGTGGCCGGATGCGGGGTGTCGGCGAGATCCTCGTAGACCGAACCCCAGCCGTCGTCCTCGCCGTGCGAGGTGGTCACCGCGAACCGGCCGGTCACGCGCGAGGCGGCACCGCGGCCCTTGATCGGCGCCAATGCGGTGCGGGCGTCGGTGTCGCGCGGGTCACACTCGTCGCCGCGGGCTTTGCGGGCATCATCCATCCTGCCTAGGCTACCCTCGCGCGGTCGCAAGACCCGCGACGGCGCCTGAATAGTTCACGGATCCCCGATGCCCGACCCCCTGCTTGGCCTGTGGCAGTCCCTCCTGGCGATCCCGCACCTGGGCCTGTATGTCGCGCTCGGCTGGGGCGGCTACGTGATCTGGCTGGGCGGCTGGATCGTGCTGCAGAAGCGCGAGCCGGCCGCCACGATCAGCTGGCTGATCAGCCTGGCGGCGCTGCCGCTGCTGGGCTTCGTGATCTACTACATTTTTGGCCCGCAACGGGTCTACCGGCAACAATTGCGCCGCAGCCGCACGCGCGCGGCGCTGCACGCGCTGCCGCAGGGCCTGGCGCCGGACCCGGAGACGGTCGAACTGGCACTGGTCGCCCAGGCCACTTCGGGCCTGCCCCCGACCACCGCCAGCAGCGTGCGCCTGCTGATCGACGGCGCGGCCAAATACGACGCGCTGCTCGAAGCAGTCGCGCAGGCACGCACCACGATCCACGTGGAGTACTACATCTACGAACCCGACGTCACCGGCAAGCGGCTGCTCGATGCCCTGGCCGAGCGCGCCGCCGCGGGCGTGACGGTGCGCCTGCTGCTCGACGCGGTGGGGTCCTCCGGGCTCACGCGTGGATTCCTGCGGCCACTGGTCGACGCGGGCGGCCAGATCACCTGGTTCCACCCGATGCGCTTCAGCGGGCTGTTCAAGCGGCCGTGGCTCAACCTGCGCAGCCACCGCAAGATCGTGGTCATCGACGACCGCGTCGGATTCACCGGCGGCATGAACGTCAGCGACGAGCAGGACGAGCGGCTGTGCGGGGCCGCCTATCGCGACCTGCACCTGCGCCTGGAGGGCGACGTCGTGCGCGAGCTGCAACTGGTCTTCATCGAGGACTGGGCATATTCCACCGGCGAGCCGCCGTTGCCGATTCCCGCCAGGACCGCTGCCGATGGCCCGATCCGCGCGCAGGTGATCGTGTCGGGGCCCGACTCGCGCTGGGAGGCGATTCATCGGATGAAAGTCAGCGCCATCCATGCCGCAAGGCGGCGTGTCTGGCTGGTCACGCCCTACTTCGTGCCCGGCGAGGCCGCGCGGATGGCGCTGACCTCGGCCGCGTTCGGCGGTCTCGACGTCC
>JAHWKC010000221.1 GCA_019348095.1 Pseudomonadota bacterium
GTGCCGTGCACCTGGTGCAGGTGCCCGGCGCAGGCGCGCATGCGCGCCCCGTCGGACGGGTTTTCGGCAAACGCCTCGATCTCCTCGCGCGCCTGGCGCAAGGTCTGGTCGAGCTCGGGCTTGATCCAGCCGAGCGTGGTGGTGTCGATGGCATCGCGCATCACGGTCATCGCGCTGCTCCGCATGCGGTCAGTCGCCCGCTAAGCGGACTGTCAGTCGGCGGCTGCGCCGCCTGCAAATAGTGAGTAAAAACATTCACTGAACTGGAATCCACTGACTGACCGACTGAACCTACTGACAGCGCCGAAGGCGCGATTGACTACTCACAGCGCCGCAGGCGCGACTGACTGCCTCCCCGGCGCCGCAGGCGCGACTCACCGCCCCTCACGCCGGCAGCTTGAAGTCGGCGACCGAACGGCGCAGGTCGGCGGCCAGTTGCGCCAGGTTGCCGATCGACTCGGCGGTCTGGTTGGCACCCTGGGTAGTCTGCGAGGTGATCTGCTGGATCGTGTGCATGGTCTGGGTGATGTTGGCCGCGGCGCCGGACTGCTGCTGCGCCGCGGTCGAGATGCCTTGAATCAAACCGGACAGATCCGAGGAGACCTTTTCGATTTCGCCCAGCGCGGTACCGGCGTCTTCGGCCAGGCGCGCACCGGCGACCACTTCCGAGGTCGTCTGCTCCATCGAGCTGACCGCTTCGTTGGTATCGGACTGAATGGTCTGCACCAGCGTCTCGATGCGCTTGGTCGCATTGGAGGCGCGTTCGGCGAGGCGCTGCACTTCGTCGGCCACGACCGCGAAGCCGCGACCAGCTTCACCGGCGGAGGCTGCCTGGATCGCGGCGTTCAGCGCCAGGATGTTGGTCTGCTCGGAGATGTCGTTGATCAGTTCGACGATCGAGCCGATCTCCTGCGAGGACTCGCCCAGGCGCTTGATGCGCTTGGAGGTTTCCTGGATCTGGTCACGGATGCTGTCCATGCCCTGGATGGTCTGGCGCACCACGCCGGCGCCCTTGGTGGCGATCTGCACCGATCGCTGCGCCACCTCGGCCGACTCGGCCGAGTTCCTGGAGACCTGGTCGATGCTGGCGGCGATTTCGCTGATACGGCCCGACGCGGAGGAAATTTCCTGCGCCTGGTGTTCGGCGGCCTCGGCCAGGTGCATGGCGGTGGCCTGGGTCTCCTGAGCGCTGGAGGCGACCTGCACCGAGGTGTCGGTGATCGTCTGCACCAGGCTGCGCAGCTGCTCGACCGCGAAGTTGATCGAGTCGGCGATCGCGCCGGTCATGTCCTCGGTGACGGTGGCCTTGACGGTGAGGTCGCCTTCCGCGAGCGAACCCATCTCGTCCAGCAGGCGCATGATCGCCTCCTGGTTGCGGTCGTTGAGTTCCTTGGTGGTCTGGTAGCGCTTCTGCTGGGCGCGGTTGAGCGAGACCAGCAGGCCGGCGATCGCCAGCAGTCCGAGCGCACCGGAGACCAGGCTGATCCACAGGTTGCCCAGGATGCTGGTGTCGCGCAGCGAACCGAACGCGGTGAAGGCATCGAACACGCGCTCGGCATCGGCCAGCAACTGGTCGGAGCCGACCGTGATCGCGTCGGCGGAGGCCTGCGCGCGGAACAGGTTCTCGGCGGTCGCGAGGATCGCGTCGAGGTCCTCCTTCATGTCCAGCCACAGGCTCTCGGCCTGGCCCAGCGCGGCCACTGCGTTGGCGTTGCTGAGCGCGGTCACGCCGAGCGCCTCGTCGCCCTCGCGCAGTCCGGCCAGCACGTTGCCGAACACGGCCGCGTCGCGCATCAGGCCTTCGCCTGCGGCCGCGGCGCCGGGGCCACCGGCGCGGATCTCGGTCAGGCGACGGTCCATCGTGCCCGACAGCACCACCTGGCGCAGCGCGTAGTAGACCTGCGAAGACGGCGAACCGCTGGTCGACATCGCGCGGACCAGCTCGTCCAGGCGCGCCTGCAACTGCGGCACCTGGCTGGCGAAGCTTTCGGCATTGCCGGCCAGCGCCATCACCGCACGCTCACTGGCGATCACCTGCTCGGCGTTCTCGCCGAGGTCGACCCAGGTGGTGCTCACCGTCTCGATCGGGCCGGACACGCCGGGCTCGGCGCCGAAGTCGCTGTTGAGCTGACTGACCGCCTGGTCGATCTCGGCCTTGGTTGCCTTGAACGCCGAGAACGCCTCGGCGTCGCCCGCGGCGGCCTCGCGGCCCTGGTTGGCGAGCTGCTGCGAGAACACGCGCAAGTCGGAGGCCGCGCTGCTGGCACCGCCCAGGCGCGCGGCTTTCCAGGTCGCGTAACCGGTGTTGAGGCCGAACACCAGCACCGCCAGGCCCAGCACCACCAACCAGGTGTTGACGCCGAGGTTGCGGGCCTTGCCGGCTGTGGAATTCATCTCAGTGCTCATGTTCGACCTCGGTGTGGTGCGTTTGCGGCAGAGGGTTTATTGACCGGACGCGATGAAGGCTTACGCCGCGGCTTGTCGGAATTCGGGCGTACGGGCGAGCCGCTCGAGGCTGAACACCCCCCACGGCTGGTCTCCCAGGCGGTAGGCCCGGTCGATGAAGTGGGTGTAGCGGCCGGCGGCGAGTTGTTCGGCCTCGACCTGCTCGTCGGATATCTGCTGTTGCTCGTTGAAACTGCGCTGGCCGAACAGTTCGTCGATCAGCACCGCGACGTCGCCACCGGGCTGGCGCACCAGCAGGATGCGCTGGCCGTCATGCAGCACCGTGCGCTCGCCTTCGAGGAACTGCTTCAGGTCGACGATCGGCAGCAGGTTGCCGCGCACGTTGGCCAGGCCCAGCATCCACGGCTGCGCGCCGGGCACCGGGGTGACCTGCGGCAACTGCAGGATCTCGCGCACCTCATCGAAGCCCGAGGCCAGCCGGCGCTCGCCGATGCGGTAGCCGACGCCGCGCCACAGGCCTGGTGCATCGAGCTGCTCGGGCAGGCCGGCGACATGCGCGAGGCTGCGGCGCTCGTAGTCCGACAGCACCTCGAAGGCACTCATGTGCTGCGTCACCGTGCGCTCCATGCCCATGAAAGCGGCCTCGGCATCGTCAATCGCCCAGCAGGTCGTTGATGCGTGCGATCAGTTCGTCTTCGCGCGGCGGCTTGACGATGTAGTCCTTGGCGCCCTGACGCAGCCCCCAGGCCTTGTCGGTGTCCATGCCCTTGGTGCTGACGATCAGCACCGGGATGGCCTTGGTGTCGGTATCGCGCGACAGCGCCCGGGTCGCCTGGAAGCCGTTCATGCCCGGCAGGATCACGTCCATCAGGACCAGGTCGGGCTGCTCGCGGCGACAGGTCTCGATGCCGTCCTCGGCACTGCCCGAGGCCATCACCTGGTGGCCGTTGCGCTCGAGCAGTTGGGTCAGGACCGCCGTGTCAGTCGGCGAGTCCTCGATCAGAAGAATGCGTGCCATTGGATGCCTTGCCCCCCGGTCAGGCGTTGCGTACGCCGTCGGAAACGTGCGTGCGGATCGCGCCGAGGAGTTCCTCGCGCGTGAATGGTTTGGTCAGGTACTGCTCGGAACCGACGATGCGGCCGCGCGCCTTGTCGAACAGGCCGTCCTTGGACGACAGCATGATCACCGGCGTGCTCCTGAACAACTGATTGTTCTTGATCAATGCGCAGGTCTGATAGCCGTCCAGCCGCGGCATCATGATGTCCACGAAGATGATCTGCGGCTGCTGGTCGGCGATCTTGGCCAGGGCCTCGAAACCGTCGGTGGCCGTGGCCACGTCGAGGTCCTCGAGGTCGAGGATGGTCTCCAGGACCTCCAGGATGAGCGGATCGTCGTCCACGACGAGGACGCGACTGGCCGCTCCGCGCGTCACGTCAGCAGATCCGCGACGTTGGCGCGCCCGTCCTTGTACCGAGCCGCGAGCTCGTCGCGGAGGGCGTCGATGCAGTCGAAGAGGGCACGGCGGGCGCTGGAGAGCTCGGCCTCGTGCCGTTCGAGGGTGCTGATCAGCTCCGCGAGCTCGTCCTCGTCACGCTCGGCCAGCCCCGAGAGGGTCGACTCTCCGAGATCGGCGTCGATGCGTGCGACCAGCTCGTCCGCGGCCGCTGGGACCGTCACCGAGCTGACGCGGGCGCGTGCCGGATCGGTGGCGACGTGGTCGCCGGCCAGCAACGCCGGCAGCGAGGACAGCAGCTCCTGTGCCGCGTGGTCGCCGGCCTCGTGGCGCCGCTCGAGCTCGGCTCGCACGATGTCGAGGCGGCCCTGCAACACCCGCCGGGCGTACGAGACCGCGGCCTCTCGCCCCTCGCAGGCGGACCGTGACTACCGTGGAACCAGCGACGCTGGGCAGGGGCACGAATGACTGACGACATCCGGACCGTCGTGCTCGCCGACGACGAAGAGGACTACCGCTTCGTGCTGCGCCGTGGGCTCGAACGCGGCGGACGCTTCCGTGTGCTGGCCGAGGCCGCCACGGGCGACGAGGCGCTGGAGTGCGTGACCGAGCACCAGCCCAGCGTCCTGCTGCTCGACCTCGGGCTGTCCGACCAGTCCGACGACGCCCTGATCGGACAGCTGCTGATGGCCGCGCCCCAGACCATGGTCGCGATCATGACGGGACGCAGCGCCGAGGAGCGCGAGTCCGCCACGCGGGCTGCGGGCGCCTTCACGTACTACGAGAAGGCGATGATCGGGCGCGGGTTGCTGGACTACCTCGAGACC
>JAHWKC010000222.1 GCA_019348095.1 Pseudomonadota bacterium
CCTGCGGCGGTCAGGTCAGCGCCTTGAGCCGGTACAGCGCTTCCAGCGCCTGCTTCGGGGTCAGCTCGTCCGGTTCCAGCGCGGCCAGCGCCTCCATCGCGGCGGCCGCCGGCGTGAACAGCCCGATCTGCTGCGGCTGGTCCAGCGCCACCGCCGCCATCGAGGGTTTGGGCGCGTCGCGGCTGTGTTGCTCCAGTTCCGCCAGGCGAGCGCGGGCCTGACCGATCACCGATCTGGGCAGCCCGGCCAGCGCCGCCACCTGCAGGCCGAAGCTGCGGTCGGCCGGTCCGTCCTTGACCGCGTGCATGAACACCAGCTGGTCACCATGCTCCCGGTCGCGATGTTCGACTGCGTCCAGGTGCACGTTCGCGATCCCGCTGGACGGCTCGGCCAGTGCAGTCAGTTCGAAGTAGTGCGTGGCAAACAGGGTGTAGGCACGGTTGACCTGCGCCAGGTGGCGCGCGCAGGCCTCGGCCAGGGCCAGGCCGTCGTAGGTCGAGGTGCCGCGGCCGATCTCGTCCATCAGCACCAGCGACTGCTCGGTGGCGTGGTGCAGGATGTAGCTGGTCTCGCTCATCTCGACCATGAAGGTCGACTGGCCGCGGGCGAGGTCGTCGCCGGCGCCGATGCGGGTCAGGATGCGGTCGATCGGGCCGATCACCGCACGCGTGGCCGGCACGAAGCTGCCGATGTGCGCGAGCAGCACGATCAGCGCGTTCTGGCGCATGTAGGTCGACTTGCCGCCCATGTTCGGGCCGGTGATCACGAGCATGCGGCGGCCGGCGTGCTCGGGCGCGCAATCGAGCATGAGGTCGTTGGGCTCGAACGGCTCGCTGCGCACCGCCTCGACCACCGGGTGGCGGCCGCGCTCGATGCGCAGGCCGGGGTTGTCGCCCAGTTCCGGCTGTGACCAGTCCAGTGCCAGCGCGCGTTCGGCGAAACCGGCCAGCACGTCTAGTTCCGCCAGCGCGGCGGCGCAGAGCTTGAGCACGTCGAGTCTCTGGTTGAGCGCGTCGAGCAGCTGCTCGTAGAGCAAGCGCTCGCGCGCCAGTGCCCGCTCGCGCGCCGAAAGCACCTTGTCCTCGAACTGCTTGAGCTCCTCGGTGATGTAGCGCTCGGCATTGCTCAGCGTCTGCCGCCGGGTGTAGTGGGTCGGCGCTTTGGCCGCGTGCGCCTTGCTGACCTCCAGGTAATAGCCGTGTACGCGGTTGTAGCCGACCTTCAGCGTGGCGATGCCGCTGGCGCTGCGCTCGCGGGCCTCCAGCTCGACCAGGAACTGGTCGGCGGTGCTGGACAGGGTACGCAGCTCGTCGAGTTCGGCATCGAAACCCTCGGCGAACACCCCGCCATCGCGCGCCAGCACCGGCGGCTGCGGCACGATCGCCGAGGCCAGCAGGTGCGCCTGTTCGTCATGCCGGCCGAGGTCGTCGACCAGCTCGTTCAGGCGCGGCGCGTCGAGTGGGGCGAGCAGGGCGCGCACGTCCGGCAGCAGGCCGAGACCGTCGCGCAGCGTCGACAAGTCGCGCGGCCGCGCGCTGCGCAGGGCGATGCGGGTGAGGATGCGCTCGAGGTCGCCGAGCGCGCGGAAGCGCTCGCGCAGGGCCTCGCCGGCGCGCGAGTCGATCAGCGTGGCGACCGCCTGGTGGCGCCGGCGCAGGGTCGGCCGGTCGCGCAGCGGGCGGTGCAGCCAGCGCCGCAGCATCCGCCCGCCCATCGGCGTGATCGTGCTGTCGAGTACGCCGAGCAGGGTGTGCCGGGTGTCGCCGTCGACGCGTGTATCGAGTTCGAGGTGGCGCCGGGTGGCGGCGTTCATCGCGATCGCGCCGTCGCCCGATTCGACCGCGATGGAGCTCAGGTGCGGCAGACGCTGCTTCTGGGTCTCTTCGACGTAACCCAGCAGCGCGGCGGCGGCGGCGATCGACAAAGGCTTGTCGTCGAGCCCGAAGCCGGACAGGTCATGCAGGTTGAAGAACCGCAGCAACTGGCGACGGCCGCTGTCGGCATCGAACAGCCACGGCGCGCGCCGGCGCAGGCCGCTGCGCTCGATCACGAAGGTCGGCCAGCCATCCTCGTCGGCGCACAGGGTTTCGGCCGGCTCCAGCCGCGCGAGCTCGGCCTCCAATGCGTCTGCACTGGCCACCTCGTTGACCAGGAAACGTCCGCCGGCCAGGTCGGCCCAGGCGATGCCGTAACCGTGCTTGTTGCGCGATACCGCCAGCAGCAGCGTATCGCGGCGCTCGTTGAGCAGCGCCTCGTCGGTGACCGTGCCCGGGGTGACGATGCGCACCACCTGGCGCTCCACAAGCCCCTTGGTAGCCGGGCCCTTGCTCGCGGCCGGGTCGCCGATCTGCTCGCAGATCGCGACCGACTCGCCGAGCGCGACCAATCGCGCCAGGTAGCCCTCGGCGGCGTGGTGCGGCACGCCCGCCATCGGGATCGGCGCACCGCCGGAGCTGCCGCGCTGGGTCAGGGTGATGTCGAGCAGCCGGGCGGCCTTGCGCGCGTCGTCGAAGAACAGCTCGTAGAAGTCGCCCATCCGGAAAAACAGCAGCACGTCCGGATGCTCCGCCTTGGCGGCGAAGAACTGCTTCATCAACGGGGTGTGTTCGGGCGGCTTTTCGGACGTGCTGGACATCGGCTCACTGCGGAAAGTGGGGCCGTGACGACGCCGGCCGCGAAAGCGGTCGATTGTAGCGAGCGGGGGTGGTGCCTGCTTAGCCCTCCCCTTCAAGGGGAGGGTTGGGTGGGGATGGGTTGGCTCCTCTGCGGAATCGGCGAACTAGAGCAATCCCAGCCCCCTCCAGGCGTTCTCATTGAAGGGCAAGGAGACAAACGGGTCGCGGCGCTATTCAGCTCCGTCACTGCTTACATACCTGTTGGCTGCTTGTCATGGCGTTGTAACCATAATTCCAGTATCATCGAATTATGCACACCCAACAAGCCCTCGACGCGCTGGCCGGGCTCGCCCAGAAATCCCGCCTGGCGATCTTCCGCCACCTAGTTGAACTCGGTCCCGAGGGGGCCTGCCCGGGTGATCTGGGCGAGGCGCTCGGCATCACTGCGACCACGCTCTCGTTCCACCTCAAGACCCTGCTGCAGGCCGGGCTGATCGATGCCGAGCAGAACGGCCGCAGCATCACCTATCGCGCGAACTTCGCGGCGATGCAGGGGCTGGTCGGCTACCTCACCGAGAACTGCTGCGGCGGCGACAGCGCGCGCTGCGCGCCGACACCTGCGGTAGCGGCGCGACGCGGGTGACGCCCACTTCAGGAGTGTCACGGCCCCGACCCGTCATCCCTGCGAAAGCGGGGATCCAGCGCCTTCGTTTTCATGTGCTTCAGAAGCGAAGACTGGTTCCCGCGTCCGCGGGAATGACGGCTAAAACGCGTTTATGGCGCCCGACCACATTTCGATCGAAACAAAACGCAATGGCCATCAGAACAGGCATCAACGGCTTCGGCCGCATGGGACGGCTGACCCTGCGCGCGGCGTGGGGGCGGCCGGAACTCGAGTTCGTGCAGGTCAACGATCCTGCCGCCGATGCCGCGACGCTCGCGCACCTGCTCAACTTCGACTCGGTGCATGGCCGATGGCACCACGAGGCGCGCCACGATGGCGATGATCTGCTGATCCGCGAGCGCCGCATTCCAGTCACGCGCAACACCGACATCGCGGACACCGACTGGTCGGGATGCGACGTGGTGATCGAAGCCTCCGGCAAGTTCCGCAAGTCGGCGCAACTGCAGTCGTATCTGGCCCAAGGCGTGGCGCGCGTGGTGGTCACCGCGCCGGTCAAGGAGCCCGGCGTGCTCGACGCGGTGGTCGGGGTCAATGACCACCTGTTCGATCCGGCGGTGCATCGCATCGTCACCGCGGCCTCGTGCACCACCAACTGCCTGGCGCCGGTGGTCAAGGTGATCCACCAGGGCCTCGGCATCCGCCACGGCAGCCTGACCACGATCCATTCGTTGACCAACACCCAGACCATCGTCGATGCGCCGCACAAGGACCTGCGCCGGGCGCGTTCGTGCGGGACCAGCCTGATCCCGACCTCGACCGGCTCGGCCACCGCGATGTCGGCGTCGCGCGCGAGATTTTTGACAACGTTGACCGGCGCATTGCCGATGTCGGCGAGCCGCGCCGACAGCAGCGACGCGGGCTCCGGCTGGCCCGCCGCGCGCCGCTCGGCCTCGCTCTCCGTCTCGCCGCGCGCCTGCGCCGCCTGGGCCTCCGCAACCGCATGCTGAGCCTCGGCTTCGGCCAGCCGCGCCGCCAGTGACGTCGCCCGCTCGGTCGCTTCGGCGCTGCGGACGCGGGCGCCGGAAAGCTCCATTTCGAACTCTGCACGGGTCTGCGCCAGCTCGGCCTCGACCGCTGCGCGCCGGTCGCCCTCGCGCGCGACCTCGCCGAACGCGAAGCGGCCGACGCGGGTGTCGATCTCCTGCTTCCGCTCGAGGCGGAAACGCCAGCCCCGTCGTTCAACTTCGCCCTGTCACCCGACGCCGGTGCGCCGCGCAGCGCGCCGGCGGTAGCCGTCCCGGAGTTCAACCTGAATCTTCTCGAGACGCCGATCGTGCCGCCCTCGATCGCGGCATCGGCGGAAGAGCCCGACGCGCCGCCTTCGGCACTGAAATCCGCCCGCTGAAGCAGCTGCCGGGCGCTGTCCCACGGCGCGCGGGCTG
>JAHWKC010000223.1 GCA_019348095.1 Pseudomonadota bacterium
ATCGTGCCGTGACCGTGCTGGCCGCCGTTGGCCAGCAGGTTGGCGACCACCTGTTCGAGCCGGTCAGGGTCGGCGAGCACCTTCGGCAGGGCGTCCCCGAGAGCGACGTCCACGTCGAGGTCGAGCAGCCCTGCGACGGCGTCCTGCACCACCCTGCCGACGTCGGTGGGGCGGTTGTAGGTGTGCAGCGTCCCGGCATCCACCCGCGAGACGGTGCGCAGGTCGTCGACGAGGCGCGACAGCCGCTGGGCCTGTCGGGACAACGCCTCGACCAGACGGTGGAGTTCGTCGCGGTCGAGCTCGTCCATGCGTTGCCGCATCGTCTCGATCGCCCCCAGCACCGTGGTCAGCGGCGTGCGCAGCTCGTGCGAGGTGATCGCGACGAAGTCGGTCTTGAGACGGTCCAGCTCCCGATACCGGTCGGCCAGGTCCGCGATCGTGGTGAGCAGCGAGCCGCTGATCCGGCCGGTGCGCAGCGCGAAGCCGACGGCGTTGGCGCCGTCCTTCTGCTTGGCGACGCCGACGTGGTCGCGCTGGTGGTGCTTGTCCTGCTCGGCCTGTCGGGGCTGGTCGCGCCGGAGGAAATCTTCAACGGCTTCTCGACCAACGCGGTGATGGCGATCATCGCGACCATGATCCTCGGCGCCGGCCTGGACCGCACCGGTGCGCTCAACCGCCTCGCCGGCTGGCTGCTGCGGCGCGCGCATGGCGTCGAACAACGGCTGATGCTGCTGACTGGGGCGGTCGCCGGGCTCAACTCCTCGGTCATGCAGAACCCCTCGGTGATGGCGCTGTACCTGCCGGTCGCCTCGCGCCTGTCCTCGCGCACCGGCATGTCGCTGCCGCGCCTGCTGCTGCCGATCGCCGCGGCGATCGTGATGGGCGGCGGGCTGACCATGGTCGGCAACTCGCCACTGATCCTGCTCAACGACCTGCTGCTGGCGGCCAACAGCAACCTGCCCTCGGGCGTGGCGACGCTGGAGCCGCTGAGCATGTTCGCGCCGCTGCCGATTGGCCTGGCACTGCTGGCCGCGTCGCTGGTGTATTTCCACTTCGCCGGCAACAAGCTCGAGCGCGACGGCGGCAAGGGCGCGACCCCGGCGCGCACCCAGAGCTATTTCGCAAACGCCTACGGCATCGATGGCGATGTCTACGAACTCACCGTCACCGCCGACAGCCCGTTGGTCGGCATGGCGCTGGGCGAGGCCGAGGCGCTGCATGGCGCGCCGCTGCTGCTGGCCCTCAAGAGCAACAACGAGTCGCGCCTGGCGCCGCCGGCCGACACCCGCATCTGGGTCGGCAGCGTGCTGGGCGTGATGGGGGCGAAGCAGCAGGTGACCGACTTCGCGCAGAATCAGATCCTGCGCGTCAGCTCGCGCCTGCGCACCTTCGGCGACCTGTTCAATCCCAGCCGCGCCGGCATCTCCGAGGCGGTGATCCCGGCGACCTCCGGATTCATCGGCAAGACCGGCCGCGACCTGGAGTTGCGCAAGCTGCTCGGGCTCAGCCTGCTGGCGATCAACCGCGACAAGGCGGTGATGCGCGAGAACGTGCGCGACGTGCCGCTGCGTGCCGGCGACATGCTGGTGCTGCACAGCATCTGGGCCGACCTGGGCGACGCCGCCGAGGGCAGGGACCTGGTCGTGGTCACCGACTACCCCAAGGGCGAACAGCGCCCGCACAAGCTCAAGATCGCGCTGGGGATCTTCGCGGTGGCGCTGCTGCTGGCGCTGTCGTCGCGGCTGCCGGTGTCGATCGCGCTGATGACCGGCGTGGCCGGGATGCTCATCGCCGGGGTGATCCACATCGACGAGGCATATGCGGCGATCAACTGGAAGACCGTGTTCCTGATGGCCTCCCTGATACCGCTGGGCTGGGCAATGGACTCCAGCGGCGCGGCGGCCTGGATCGCCGGACACACCATCGAGCGCATGCCGCCCGGGACCCCCATCTGGCTGCTGCAGGTCGCGATGGGCCTGCTCACCACCGCTTTCTCGCTGGTGATCAGCCACGTCGGCGCTGCGATCGTGATGGTGCCGCTGGCGATCAACCTGGCGCTGGCCGCGGGCGGCGACCCGACCGCGTTCGCGCTGATCGTCGCGCTGTCGGCCTCGAACAACTTCATGACCGCCTCCAACCCGGTGATCTCGATGATCACCGGGCCGGCCGGCTACACCAGTAAGGAGTTGTGGAAGGTCGGCGCGCCGCTGTCGCTGGTCTATACCGCGGTGGCAGTGTTGATGGTGAACCTGTTGTTCTGACGGCGGATACGGCGGCTTCGTAGGAGCGACGTAAGTCGCGATATCGCCCTCTCACCGATCAACCCATCGCGACTTACGTCGCTCCTACACCCCAGAGGAGGAAGTCGCTCTGGGAGACGACAGCCACACGGCGCCATCGCGGACGTCGACCGGCACCGCGCGCAGGGTCTCGCCGCGGCACGGGCCGGCCACGCATTCGCCGCCGGCCAGCTCGAAGCTGGCGCCATGCGCGGCGCAGACCAGCAGGCCGTCCTTGCTCTTGAGAAACTGCCCCGGGGCCCAGTCGAGGCGGCGTCCGGCGTGCGGGCAGACGTTGAGCCACGCCCGGACGTGGTCGCCGTCGCGGTACAGCACCAGCGATTCGGCATCCCCGTTCATCGTCGCTTCGACTTCGGCCAAAGCCCCGTCCGACAGCCGCTCCAGGCCGAGCAGCGGCCGCGGGGTGCCGACATCTTCACGCCCGCTTAACGAATTCATTACTTCGTCGACCATGCCTAGCCCGATACTCGTTGCCCCGGCAACCGGCCGCATTGTGTCACGACGTACCGAATGTTCGCCCACTCGTTCCGCTTCAACCACCACCAGTTCCAGTCGCGCATGCGCAGTGCCTTCGAGCCGCGCAAGCCGCGTCACCCGCTGCTGCGCTTCGTGCTCGGGGTGGTTGGCCTGGGCGTGCTCGCGCTGCTGGTGATGTTCAGCGTGTTCGTGGGTGCGGCGATGATCGCGGTGGGGCTGGTCTACCGGCTCTGGTCGGGCCGCGGCGGGCCGCTGACGCGCAAGGCGCCGCAGGACCCCCGCGTGGTCGAAGGCGAATACCAGGTCGTTGACCGGCCGGTCCTGGACCGCGCTGGCGAGCGCCCGGCCGGCCGCTGAGCCGCGCCAGCAGCACCGCTTCTCCAGGTTTCCCCTCCAAGCAGTGAGCGATCGCATGGGCGATGTATTCCAGGCGCCGGCGCAGCCGCGCATCCCGGTCCGCAGTGCCACCGACGAGCAGCTGTTTTTTCCGGTCCGGCGGGTGTACTGCGTCGGCCGCAATTTCGCCGAGCACGCCCGCGAAATGGGCGCGGCGGTCCCGACCTCAGCGGCCGATCGCGGACGCCCGGTGTTCTTTCTAAAGCCGGCCGACGCGCTGGTGCTCGATGGCGTGGTGCCCTACCCGCGCGGCACCCGCGAGCTGCACCATGAGGTGGAGCTGGTGGTGGCGCTCGGCAAGGACGCCCCGCCGGGCGTACTCGATCCCAAGGTCGCGATGCCGCTGGTGTTCGGCTACGGCATCGGCCTGGACCTGACCCGTCGCGACCTGCAGGCCGCAGCCAAGGCCAAGGGCCTGCCGTGGGACACCGGCAAGGCGTTCGATCACTGCGCGCCGGTCAGCGCACTGGTGCCGGCCGCCGAAGTCGGCGACCTGGCCGCGCGCTCCCTGAGCCTGCAGGTCAACGGCGAGACCCGCCAGCACGGCGCCTTCGCCGACCTGGTCTGGGACGTGCCGGAAATCCTGCACGAGCTGTCGCGGCTGTACGCTCTGCGCGCCGGCGACCTGGTGTTCATGGGCACGCCCGCGGGCGTCGGCCCGATGCAGCCGGGCGATCGTTTCCTCGCGCGGCTCGACAACGTGATCGAGCTGCAGGGCGAGATCATCCAGGACGCTCATTCCGGCTAGCAGCACCGCACGGCCGCGGCAAGCTCGCGGCTTCGGGCTCCCGACCCCGGGAACGACAGCCCGGCTATCCCAGCTCGCCTATAGTTCGTTGATCCCCAACACGGAGAGATCGATGAGCATCGCCAGCGAGTTCAAGGCCTTCATCGCGCGCGGCAACGTGATCGACCTGGCGGTCGCGGTGGTGATCGGCGCGTCATTCAACAAGATCGTCACTGCGTTGGTCGATGGCATGGTGATGCCGGTGATCGCCACGCTGACCGGTGGGGTCAGCGTCGACGACTGGAAGTACGTGATCCACCCCGCGCAGGTCGATGCCAGCGGCACCGAGCTCGCCGCCGAGGTGTCGATCAAGCACGGCATGGTGCTGCAGGCCACGGTCGATTTCGTGCTGATCGCGTTCGTGATTTTCCTGTTCGTCCGGGCCTACAACCGTATGCGCAAGCCGGCCGAGAAGGCCGCCGCCGGGCCGAGCGAAGAGGTGCTGCTGTTGCGCGACATCCGCGATTCGCTGAAGCGCCCGCAGGGCGGCTGAAGCCGCCTTCAGGCAGTTTCCTGCGCCGGCTGACGCCTTCCGTTGCTGATTGATCTTGAGCGCGCCGCACCCTTAAAAACATCCGCAGGCGGTAGACAGGCGAGGATCAAGTGCTTTCGCCTGAAGGCGAGTCACTTCCTTTGAAGGGCCAAAGAAAGTAACCAAAGAAAGGCCCTTCCCCGACACTTCAAACACCTCGCCGTGTGGGCGACGCGGGGATTTTC
>JAHWKC010000224.1 GCA_019348095.1 Pseudomonadota bacterium
GGCGAAGCGGGCCGTGCCGGCGTCGACGGCCAGCGGCGCCGGTGCCGGCGGCTCGCGACCCTGGAGCACACCGGGCAGCAGTCCCACCAGCTCCTGGTCACTGGCCGCCCTGATGGTGGCCGATCCCGAGGTCACCTCGGCGCCGTTCGCCGTCAGGACGGCGTCCAGTTGCAGCCGGTCGGTGTCCGAGGGCGTCGGCACCACCACGACGACCTCCTTGACGCTGCCGCCCGGCACCTCGACGGGAACGGTGGTCACGACGCTGTCGCCGAAGCCGCCCCGGGAGCGCACCACGAGCTCGCCCCGCAACAGCCGGTCGCCCCGCACCCGTACCCGCACCGGCACCGGGTGCCGGTTGCGGTAGGCGCCGCCGTAGCCGGCGTCGACCTCCAGCTCGGTGACCGCGCCGGCCGGCGTCGCGGCCGGCGGGACCGCGCCGAGCAGCAGCACCGCCACGGTGGCGCCGAGGAGCCGACGAGCTTGCACGCCCCTTCGACCTCCGAGACCGGCCACCGGTTCCCACCTTCCTGGCCCGACCTGCCGGGGCAGTATCACAGAGCGACGGCGCTGGCGCGGGGCGCGGGCGCCTCCCGCTACGGTCGCCGGCGATGGCGGTGGAGGCGGTGATCTTCGACTGGGGGGGCACGCTGTCGGAGTTCGTGCCCCTCGAGATGGTCGACGGGTGGACGCTGGCCGCCCGCCACCTGGCCCCGGAGCGGGAGGCCGAGGTGGCCGAGCGCCTGTGCGCGGTGGAGGCCCGGTTCTGGCAGCGCACCGCCGGCGCCTGCCGCTCCGGCACGCTGGCCGACCTGGTCGGCGAGGCCTCGGCCGAGCTGGGGCTCGACGTGGCCGGGGCCGTGCTCGAGGAGGCGGCGCGCGGCCAGCTCACGATCACGTCGCTGGCCGAGGAGTCGCGGCCGCCGGCGGCGACCGGCTCGGACCCGCACTAGCGTCGTCCGGGCGTCGGAGCTTGCGACGACGGGAGGCCGAAACACGAGTCGCCGTCGTCGGCCACGTCGAGTGGGTGACCTTCGCGCAGGTGGAGCGCATCCCGGCGCGCGGGGAGATCCTCGAGGCGCGCGCCGGCTGGGACGACGCGGGCGGCGGCGGCGCGGTCGCGGTCGGCGCGCAGCCGGACCCCGGTGCGACGCGCGATCAGCACCGGCTCATCGCCCCCAAGGGCCGGCGCGGTATCGGCCTCGACCCACACCGCCGCGCGTGCATCGTCGCGGCCGTAGCCGCGGCTGGCGACGCCGGGGTTCCAGCCTTCGCTGCGCAGGCGCTCGACCAGCGCGATCGTCAGCGGGGTCTTGCCGGCGCCACCGGCGGTGATGTTGCCGACCACCACCACCGGCACGCCCGGGTGCACGCTGCGCAGCACATGCAGCCGATACAGCCGCCGCCGCAGCGAGATGATGCCGGCGTACAGCGCCGACAGCAGTCGCGCGTGCAGCGGCACCGGCGCGTCGCCGTACCAGTAGCGCGGCGCCTGCCCGTGCGGACTCGCCCGAGGCGTCGCATGCTGCTTCACTGCGGGTGCTCGCTCATGGCGCCTCGCGGAACTGCATGCGGTGCAGGTGCGCGTACAGCCCACCCTGCGCCAGCAGCTCGGCGTGATTGCCGCGCTCGACGATGCGGCCGTCGTCCAGCACCAGCACCTGGTCGGCGTGTTCGATGGTCGACAGCCGGTGCGCGATCACCAGCGTGGTGCGGTCGGGCATCAGCCGCTCCAGCGCGTCCTGCACCAGCCGTTCGGACTCGGTGTCGAGCGCGGCGGTGGCCTCGTCCAGGATCAGGATCGGCGCGTCCTTGAGCATCGCGCGGGCGATCGCCAGGCGCTGGCGCTGCCCACCCGACAGCCGCCCTCCCTTGCTGCCGATGCTGGTGTCCACGCCCTCGGGCAGACGCTCGACGAACTCCATCGCGTTGGCGCCGCGCACCGCGCGATCGAGCCCGTCCGGCGGTGCCTGCTCGAGCTCGCCGTAGGCCACGTTGGCCGCGACGGTGCCATCGAACAGCATCACCTGCTGGCCGACCAGCGCGATCTGCCGGCGCAGGTCGGCCAGGCGGTAGTCCTGGATCGGGTGGCCGTCGAGCAGGATCGTGCCGGACTCGGCTTCATAGAACCGCGGGATCAGCTTGATCAGGGTCGATTTGCCGCTGCCGGAGCGGCCGATGATGGCGGTCACGGTGCCGGGCCTGGCCGTGAAGCTGATGTCGCTCAGCGCGGCATGGTTCTGGTCGGGATAGCGCGCGCCGACATTGCGGAACTCGATCACGCCTTCGGCCCGCGTCAGCGGCCGGGTGCCGGTATCGGCCTCGTCGGCCGCATCGAGCACCGCGAACAGCCGGTCGGCCGAAGCCACGCCGCGCTGCAGCATGCCCTGCACGTTGGTCAATTGCTTGAGCGCCGGGATGATGGCCATCATCGCCAGCATCAGCACCACGAAGCCGCCTGCATCCAGGCGACCGGCCAGCGCCTCGCGCCCGGCGAAGAACAGCAGGATGGCCAGCCCGATCGCGCCCATCAGCTGCACCAGCGCCGAGGAAATGCTGCGGGTCGCCTCGACCTTCAGGCTCAGCTTGAGGTGGTGGTTGGCCTGGGCGGTGTAGCGGTCCATCTCGGTGGCCTGGGCGCCGTAGATCTTGACCTCCTGTTGGCCCGACAGCGCCTGGTCGGCCGACTGCATCAGCTGCGCCCCGCTCTCCTGGATCCGGTGGCTGATCCGGCGGTAGCGGCGGCCGACCTTGTCCATCACCCAGGCCAGCGGTGGCGCCAGCAGCAGGATTGCGATCGTCACCTGCCAGCTGGTCCAGAGCATCACGCCGATGCCGACCAGCACCTGCAGCGACTGTTGCACCATCACCTTCAGCGCGTCGATCGCGGCCAGCGCGACCTGGTCGCTGTCGGAGCCGAGCTTGATCAGCATCGACGGTACCGGCTCGGTGTCGAAACGCAGGCCCGGCAGGCGCAGGTATTTGGCCAGAACCTGCACCCGCAGGTCGCGCGAGATGCCGCGCCCGGACTTGGCCATGTGGATGTCGGCGACGTAGCCGGCGATGCCGCGGATCATGAACAGGCCCACGATCGCCAACGGCAGCAGCAGGCTCAATTCGGAGTCGCGGCTGATGAAGGTCTCGTTGATCACCGGCTCCATGAGCTTGGTGAACGCACCGCCGGCGAGGGCCTCCACCAGCATGCCCACGCCCGCCAGCGCCATCAGGCCGCGGTAGCGCCGGGCGAACCCGAGCAACCGGCGGTAGGTCTGCCACGGAGTGCCGCGATCGGTCACGGCGCGCTGCCGCCGGTCGGTAGGTCGCGCGCCACGTCCGGCGCGGTCGCGATCATCACGTGCCGGAAGCCGACCTGGCCGAGTGCATCGTAGGCCCTGACCACGGCCTGGTGCGGGGTGCGGGCGTCGGCTCGCAGCAGCACCGGACGGTCGCGGTCGTCGCCGGCGACCTCGTTCAGGGTGGCCTTGAGCGAATCCAGGTCATCGCGCAGCACCTCGCGATCGCCGACGAAGTAGCGCCCGTCGGCATTGACCAGCACGCTGAGCGCACCGCTGCTGTCGCCGGCCGGCTCGCCGGTCGCGCGCGGCAGCTCGAGCCGCAGGACCGAGCGCGAGTCGAAGGTGGTGGTGACCACGAAGAAGATGATCAGGATCAGGATCACGTCGATCAACGGGATCAGGTTGATGTCCGGCTCATCGTCGGCGCGGTGGTCGCGGATGCGCATGGTCGCAGCGGCCTCAGTCGAGGTTCGCGGCGGTGGCCGGGCCGCTGCTGGGCATGCGCGCGGCATGGCGCGGCTCCAGCGTGTCGAGCAGCAGCATCGCCTCGTGCTCCATTGCGACGATGTACTCGGCGATGCGGCCGCGGAACCAGCGATGCGCCATCAACGCGGGGATCGCCACGATCATGCCGGTGGCGGTGCACACCAGCGCCTTGCCGATGCCGCCGGCGAGCTGGTTGGCATCGCCCAGGCCCTGGTCACCGATGGTCAGGAACATCTGGATCATGCCGACCACCGTGCCGAACAGGCCCAGCAGCGGGCCGGACGCGGCGATCGTGCCGAGCGAGTTGAGGTAGCGCTCCATGCGGTGCACGAGGTGGCGGCCGACATCCTCGATGCGCTCGCGGACCAGCTCGCGCGGACGATGGCGTACGTCGAGTGCGGCCGCCAGCAACGCGCCCAGCGGCGAGGTCCTGCGCAGCGACTCGATATGCGTCGGATCGAGCCTGCCGCGGCTGGCCCAGGCACGGACCTCCTCGCCCAGTTCGGGCGGCAGCACCGAGCGGCGCCGCAGCGTCCAGGCGCGTTCGAGGATGATCGCCAGGGCAACGATCGTCAGCAGCAACAGCGGGATCATCGGCCAACCGCCGGCCTTGACCAGTTCCAGCACGCGCGAACCTCCGGCTCATGGCCGTTTCGGAGAAGGGAGTCTCACTGGGGCCGATAGGATAGCCCAGTGGCGCCCTGCTCCCAGCGCGCCTGCGCGTCCCATGGCCGGGCGTGTGTTGCCCGTCGCGTTTCGACCTGAACGCCGCCGGCGCGCAGGTCCACGCGGAGCGCGCCGCCGACCGCAGTGTCGTGGACGCTTGCGCCGGCCTGCCGCCAGCGCTCCAGCACCTCGGGCTTGGGATGGCCGAAGCGGTTGCCGTGGCCGGAGGC
>JAHWKC010000225.1 GCA_019348095.1 Pseudomonadota bacterium
TCCGATCTCGCGCGCCGACGCCGTCGGTCGCGGCCGAGCTGCTGGTGCCGCACTGCGACGACCTGCTGCAGCGCCTGCGCTCGCTCGATGCACGCCTGCGTAACCTGCAGACGCAACGTCTGCGCCAGGCGATGCAACGCGCCGACCGCGCCGCGCTGCGCCTGAACGCGCTGCGCCCGCAGGCCCGGGTCGAGCTGCTGTGCCGGCGCCAGGCCGAAGCGCTGCGCCGGCTGGCGGCCGCCTGGCGGCAGCGGCTGGAGCGTGACCGCGCCCGCGTGCGCCACGCCGATGCGGTGCTGCGCGCGGCCCACCCGCAGCGCAGGATCGCGCGGCTGCGCGAGCGCCTGGCCGCGGTCGCGCAGCGACCACAGGCCGGAATCGCCCGGCGGCTGGGCAACGAAAGCCTGCGCCTGCGTGCCCTCGCGCGCTCGCTGGAGGCGGTCAGCCCGCTGGCGACCGTCGCCCGCGGCTACGCCATCCTGCGCCACGACGACGGTCGCATCGTGCGCAGCGTGCTGGACGCCGCACCTGGCGACCGGCTGGACGCGCGATTGAGCGATGGTGCGCTGCGTGTTCGGGTCGAACAGCCGGACGCCTGAGCGCGAATTTCTCACCGCGTTTTTTTGACCGCAGCCTCTGTAGGAGCGGCTTCAGCCGCGATCGAACATCGTTCGCCAGCGCGGCATCGGATCGCGGCTGAAGCCGCTCCTACACAGGGGCGCATAGGGTGCGCCGATCGCGTGACCGGGTATTAACCCGTATTGCGCGACCCTGCCATCCAGGAGGTTCCGCATGCCCACGCTCAAGAAGTCCTACCCGTACTACCTCGCCAACCGCCCGGTCGCGGCCAACACCGACCTGGAGGTGCTCGACAAGTACAGCGGCAAGCGCGCGACGCGGGTCGCGCTGGCCGACGCCGCCGCGGTGCGCAAGGCGATTGCGGCCGCACACGGGGCGCGCGGGCCGATGGCCGAATTTGCGCCGGATGCGCGGCGCGACGTGCTCGAACACTGCGTGCGCCGCTTCAGCGAGCGCCAGGAGGAGCTGGCGCTCGCGCTGTGCATCGAGGCCGGCAAGCCCATCAACGATGCCCGCGGCGAGGTGACCCGCCTGATCGATACGTTCCGCATCGCCGCCGGCGAGGCCACCCGCATCGACGGTGAAGTGGTCGAGTTGCAGATCTCCGAGCGCACGCGCGGCTACCGCGGCATGGTCAAGCGCGTGCCGGTCGGGGTGTGCAGCTTCATCACGCCGTTCAACTTCCCGCTCAACCTGGTCGCGCACAAGGTCGCACCGGCACTCGCGGCCGGTTGTCCGTTCGTGCTCAAGCCGGCGGCCAAGACGCCGGTCGGCGCGCTGATCATCGCCGAGGTGCTGGCCGAGACCGACCTGCCCAGGGGCGCCTTCTCGGTGATGCCGTGCTCCACCGAGGACGCCACGCCACTGGTCGAGGACGAGCGCATCGCGCTGCTGAGCTTCACCGGCGGCATGATCGGCTGGGACCTCAAGGCGAGGGCCGGGCGCAAGAAGGTCACGCTGGAGCTGGGCGGCAATGCGGCGTGCATCGTCGATGCCGACCCGGGCGCTAGCCTGGATCACGTGGTCGAACGGCTGGTCTCCGGCGCGTATTACCAGAGCGGCCAGAGTTGCATCAGCGTGCAGCGGATCTACGCCCATGTGGATGTCTTTGATGCGCTGCGCAGGAAGCTCAAGGCCGCCGTCGGCAAGCTGCGCATGGGCGACCCGCGTGAGGAAGCCACCTTCATCGGCCCGATGATCGACGAGGAGGCGGCCCGGCGCGTCGAGGGCTGGATCGCCAGCGCGCGCCAGGCCGGCGCGAGGCGGCTGGCCGGCGGTGCCCGCGAGGGCAACATGCTGCCCGCGCAGCTGCTGGAGAAGGTGCCGCACGACGCCGACCTGTACCGCAAGGAGGTGTTCGGCCCGGTCGCGCTGATCGAGCCGTTCGAGGATTTCGACGCCGCGCTGGACGCGGTCAACGACAGCGAGTTCGGCCTGCAGGCCGGCGTGTTCACCGCGCGGCTGGACCACGCGATGCGCGCCTGGGACCGGCTCGAAGTCGGCGGGGTGATCGTCGGCGACGTGCCGAGCTTCCGCGTCGACAACATGCCCTACGGCGGAGTGAAGCAGTCGGGCCTGGGCCGCGAGGGGCTGCGCTATTCGATCCAGGACATGACCGAGCCAAGGCTGCTGGTGATCAGGGACGCTCCGTAGGCGAAGTGTTCGCGTCTCGCCGGCCCGAGCTCCCCGAGCAGATCCGGCTTCGCCGCGGCTGGCGCTACAGACTGAATTCGCTCAGCGCCGGCGCCAGCAGCATCGTTTCGGCCGGGCGGCCGAACAGATATCCCTGACCCTGGGCGCAGCCGAGTTCACGCAGGGCTGAACGCTGCTCGTCGGTCTCGATGCCCTCGCCGATGGTGTGGATGCCGAGCGTGCCGGCCAGCGCCTGGATCGCACGCACCACCGCGATCGCCTCGTTGCGGTTTTCCCCGATCAGCCCGGCGACGAAGCTCTGGTCGATCTTCAGGCATTCGATCGGGAACCGGTGCAGGTAGGACAGCGCCGAATAGCCGGTGCCGAAGTCGTCCAGTTGCGCCAGCACGCCGCGGCCGCGCAACTGCTGCAGGGTACGCAGTGCGTGCGGCACGTCGTCGAGCAGCGCGACCTCGGTGATCTCGATGCGCAGCCGCCGCGGATCGGCGCCGGCGCTGTCGACCAGGCGCAGCATGCGGTCGGCGAAATCAGCCGAGCGGAAATGCCGCGGCGAGACGTTGATCGAGATATAGCCTTCGCTGCGAAAGGCCAGCTGCTTGGCCACCTGGGCATACATCAGCCAATCGACTTCCTCGATCAGCCCGCTGTCCTCGCCCAGGCCGATGAACTCGCCCGGCGCCAGCAGCCCGCGGCGCTCGTGGCGCCAGCGCAGCAAGGCCTCGTGACCGACCACCGCGCGGTCCGACAGCCGCACGATCGGCTGGTAGAACGCGACGAAGCCGGTGCCGTTGATCGCCCGGCGCAGGTCGGCTTCCAGATCGAGGATCTGCACCGCCTGCTCGCGCATCGCCTCGTCGAACACCACGCAGCGGTCGCGACCTGAGGCCTTGGCCCGGTACATCGCCGCGTCGGCGTCGCGCAGCAGTTCGACCCCGTTGCGGTAGCGCGGATGCCACAGCGCGATGCCCAGACTGGCCGAGGGAAACACCTCGCGCCCGGCGACCCAGCAGGCCCGGCCGAGCGCACCCAGGATGCCCTGCGACAGCGATTCGGCTGCGTGCAGGCCCTCGAGGTTATCGATCAGTATCGCGAATTCGTCGCCGCCCAGGCGCGAGACCATACCGGCCTCCCCGACCGCAGCGACGATCCGGCGCCCGGCCTCGACCAGCAGCTCGTCACCGGCCGAATGGCCGACGCTGTCGTTGACCAGCTTGAAGCGGTCCAGGTCCAGGAACAGCACCGCGAAGAGCCGCGTCGGATCCTGCTGCGCGCGCGCGATCGCGACCGCCAGACGGTCCAGCAGCTGGGTCCGGTTGGGCAGCCCGGTCAACGCATCGTGCCGCGCGGCGTGGGTCAGCTGCTGCTCGGCGCGCAGGCGCTCGCCCATCTGCTCGAGCAGGTCGGCGTTGGCCCGGGCGAGTTCCTGGGTGCGCGCACTGACACGCTGCTCCAGCTCGGCGTGGGCGGTGACCAGCCGGTCCTGCGCCTGCTTGCGGGTCAGGCCGATGTCGATGTGGTGCGCCACGAACGTCAACAGTTCCTGGTCGCGTGCGGTGAACACGATCGCCGGCGAGTAGCTCTGCACCGCGATCACGCCGACCACCGCCTCGTCACGGAACAGCGGCACGCCGAGCCAGCAGTGCGAGAGGGCGCCGCGGCTGTGGGCGACACCCTGCGCCTGCAGCCCGTTGATGCGCGAGCGGTCGGCCAGCAGCGCGCGGCCGGTCCGGATCACGTACTCGGTCAGTCCCTTGCCCAGCGGGCGACGCGGCTTCTCGCGGTCGGCGGTGTCGACGAAGTAGGGAAACTCGAGATGGCCGCCGTCCTCGGTGACCAGTGCGATGTAGAAGTTCTCCGCATTGAGGAGTTCGGCAACGACCTCGTGGATCTGCGCGTCGCCGAACTTGAGGTACAGCGGTTCGACGGGGCGGATCGCCCGTGGTACGCCCAGCCGCACTGGAAGGATCTCCGCGACGTCGACCTGGTCCTGGTCGATGGGCCGCCGGCCACCACCGGATCACTGGCGCGTTGTCCCGCCCTGTTCGCGCTGGCGCCCGCGCTCGCCGATGGGGCAACAGTCATCCTCGACGATCTCATCCGTCAGGATGAGAAGGACACGGTCGAATTGTGGCAAGCGGCGTTCCCAGGCCTCGATATCGCGACGCGGAACCTGGAGAAGGGGTGCGCCATCCTCACGTGGTCCCGGTAAGTCGCCATCTCGACAGCTCCCACCGCTAGGAACGCTCTTGCTGGAGACCACCATCGGCGGCGCGAGGCGCGCCCGTACCGGCTACGAGCTCAGCGACCTCTCGCTCGTCCCGTCGAAGCGCACCCGTGGCGCGGACCTCGTCGACGTCTCGTGGCAGCTGGACGCGTACCGCTTCGGGCTGCCGGTCGTGGCCTCGCCGCTCGACGCGGTGA
>JAHWKC010000226.1 GCA_019348095.1 Pseudomonadota bacterium
CTTGCGGTCATAGCGGAAATTTTCCGCATAGGAAATCTGGCGGCGCTTGGCTTCCTTCGGTTCGTCGACGCGAAAGGACAGTCCTTCCTTTTCGGCGTAGGCGATGGCCTCTTCCTTCGTCTCGAAGGTCAGACGGATCTGCGCGCGGGTGTCGCCCGACGTGGTGTAGCCCATCAGCGGATCGATGCGCTTCGGCTCTTCCGAATCGAATTCGAGGACCCAGTAGCCCGTCTTGGCCTTGCCGGACTGCATGGCGCTTTTTGCCGGACTGAAGATGCGCGCTGACATTCGAGTCTCCCGGACCTGCCTCGGCCATGTGGTCGGAGCGGCGGGATTCGAACCCCCGACCCTCTGGTCCCAAACCAGATGCGCTACCAGACTGCGCTATGCCCCGGAGCCAGGCCAGTCGCTGCGCGCCAGCGCCGCGAAAGGCCGGTCATTTTGGGCGCGGGCCCCGCCGCTGTCAACGAAATCATTCCGGCCCCAATGGCCGTTCAGGGCCGGCGTGTATCCTCGCACCGACCGGATCGTTCAATTACCGCCGGCGATCAGGCAAGATCACGCAATACATCATCAGCGAGGGGTCCCACCATGCGCAGCGGCAATCCGGCTCTGAAGGAGTCCATGTTCCTCGATCCAGGCACCGGCGCGGTCGTACGCGGTGGCGATCAGGTGATGACCCAGGCCGGCACGGTCAACAAGACCGGCTTTTTGCTGCTGCTCGCCGTGCTGACGGCGACTTTCGCCTGGTCCCAGGTCAGCACCCCGGACGGCGTGGTCGGCGCCGGGCCGTATGTCTGGGGCGGGCTGATCGGCGGTCTGGTGATCGCGCTGGTCACGGTTTTCAAGAAGCACTGGGCGCCGTTCACCGCGCCGGCCTACGCGCTGGTCGAGGGCCTGTTCCTGGGCGCGATCTCGGCGATGTTCAACCACATGTACGACGGCATCGTGATGCAGGCGGTGGTTCTGACCTTCGGCACGCTGTTCGCGATGCTGTTTGCCTACCGCTCGGGCCTGATCAAGCCCACCGAGAAGTTCAAGATGGGCGTGGCCGCCGCGACTGGCGGCATCATGCTGGTCTACCTGGCCAGCATCGCGCTGAGCTTCTTCGGCATCCAGATCCCGCTGATCCACGAGTCGGGCCTGGTCGGGATCGGCTTCAGCCTGTTCGTGGTGGTGATCGCGGCACTGAACCTGGTGCTGGACTTCGACCTGATCGACACCGGCGTGGCGCAGGGCGCACCGAAGTACATGGAGTGGTACGGCGGGTTTGCGCTGATGGTCACCCTGGTATGGCTGTACATCGAGTTCCTGCGCCTGCTGTCGAAGCTGCAGTCGCGCTGATCGCCGGGTCCCATTGAGGGGATATGAAGAGGGCGCTCCGGCGCCCTTTCTCGTATTCCGTGGTGCCGAACCTGCCCGACACATCGCCCAGCGGACCCGCACGCTGCCGAGCGAGCTCGGCACTACGCTGGCGGCGATTGCGCCGCCTCGCTGCGCCTCGGCCAGACGATGAACCCCACCGCGACCGCCGCCAGCAACCAGCAGTAATAGACCTTGCCGGCGATCGCCAGCGGCGACAGCCCGGCGAGCGAGCCTGCCAGCAGGATCTGCGCCCCGTACGGCAGCACCCCTTGCATGACGCAGGAAAAGATATCCAGCAGGCTCGCCGAGCGGCGCGGGCTGATGTCGTGGCGCTGGGCGATGTCGCGCGCGAGGTCGCCGCTGATCAGGATCGCAACCGTGTTGTTGGCGGTCAGCACATCGCCGCCGGCCGCGAGCGCGGCGATGCTGACCTCGCCTGCGCGGCGTCCGCGGTGGCCCCGGGCGAACCGGGCGATCGCCGAAGCCAGCCACTCCAGCCCGCCCGCGGCCCGGATCAGCGCGGCTAGGCCCCCGATCAGCAGCGCCAGCAGGGTGATCTCCACCATGCTCTCGAAGCCGAGGTAGATGTCGCCGGTGAAGCTCACCAGGTCATAGCCCGGACCAGATACGAAGCCGGCCGCGGCCGCCAGTGCAATGCCGAGCGCAAGCACCAGCACCACGTTGAGCCCGATCAGGGCCAGCGCCAGCACCACCAGCTAGGGCAGCACCAGCCACGGCGAGGCCGCGTCCGGCGCGACCACCGGCGCGGCATCGCCCAGCACCGCCAGCAGCGCCATCGTCGCCAGCGCCGCAGGCAGCGCGATTTTGAAATTTTCGCGGAACTTGTCGCGCATCCGGCAGCCCTGGCTGCGGGTGGTGGCGATGGTGGTATCGGATATCACCGACAGGTTGTCGCCGAACATCGCCCCACCGACCACCGCGCCCAGCACCAGCGCCCCATCCAGCCCCGCCGCATCGGCCACACCCAGCGCTATGGGCACCACCGCGGCAATGGTGCCCATGGAGGTGCCGATCGACAGCGCGACGAAACAGGCGACCAGAAACAGGCCCGGCAGGATCAGCGCCGGCGGCAGCGCACCCAGGCCAAGCGCGACCACCGCATCGACCGCGCCGACCGCGCGCGACACCGCCGCGAACGCGCCGGCCAGCAGGAACACCAGGCACATCAGCATGATGTTGCTGTGGCCCATGCCGGCCAGCAGTGTCTCCAGCGGCGCGATCCCGCGACGCCAGGCCAGCCACGCCCCCAGCGCCAGTGCGGGCAGGATCGCGACCGGCGCGCGCAACTGGTAGAAGCCCATCGTCTCGCCCTGCGCCGTGTAGTACATGCCGGCGCCGAAGAACAGCGCCAGGAAGACCAGCAATGGCGTCAGGGCGAGTGCGCTCGGCGCGGCGGGCGCAGCAGGCCGCACCGGATCATTCATCGCTTTATCCGAATGGAAAGAATCGGCGGATTCTGCGGTGCTTCACCGGGCTTGTCGAGTGCGGAAAACGGAACGCTGAATCGCGATGCGCAATGGGCCGCCCGCGTGCAGCACCCGTTGTGTCGCGTGCCCTCACCCCAGCCCTCTCCCGCCAGCGGGAGAGGGGGCCGAGATCGCGAACGCGAGCGCTGTGCCTTTTTCCCGCGGGCGGGAGAGGGGCCGCAAGGATCAGACCCGGCTGGCGATCGCCTTGGCGAAACCCATCGTGTTGCCGTCGCCGCCCAGGTCGGGGGTCAGCGAGTCCTTGGCCTCGAGCGTGGCGACGATCGCCTCGCGCAGCCGCGCCGCCTTGTCCGGCAGGCCGAGGTGGTCGAGCATCTGCACCGCGCCGAGCAGCAGCGCACAGGGGTTGGCGATGCCCTGCCCGGCGATGTCGGGCGCACTGCCGTGCACGGCTTCGAATATCGCCGCGTCGGTGCCGATGTTGGCGCCCGGCGCCAGCCCGAGGCCGCCGACCAGCCCGGCGCACAGGTCGGAAATGATGTCGCCGAACAGGTTTGTGGTGACGATGATGTCGAACTGCTCCGGACGCATCACCAGCTGCATGCAGGTGTTGTCGACGATCATCTCGTTGCACTCGATGTCGGGGTACTCCGCGGCCACGCCGCGCGCGGTCCTGAGAAACAGGCCCGAGGTCGACTTCAGGATGTTGGCCTTGTGCACCACGGTGACCTTCTTGCGGCCGGTCCTGCGGGCCAGCTCGAAGGCGTAGCGCACGATGCGCTCGGAGCCGCGGCGCGTGGTGCGGGTGATCGAGGTCGCGGTCTCGCCGTCCTCCGAGAGTGCCTGGCCTTCGGCGCTGTAGGCGCCTTCGGTGTTCTCGCGCACGGTGATCAAGTCGACGCCGGCACCGAAACGTGAGCGGGTGTTGGCGAACGACCGGGCCGGACGCACGTTGGCGTACAGGTCGAAACGCTTGCGCAGCTCGACGTTGATCGAGGAGAACCCCTCCCCCACCGGCGTGGTCAGCGGGCTCTTGAGCGCGACGCGATTCTTGCGGATCGAGTCCATGGTGGCCTGCGGCAGCAGCTCGCCGTGTTTCTCCAGCGCGGCCATACCGGCGTCGGCGTCTTCGTACTGCAGGCCGAGCTGCATCGCGTCGAGCACGTGCAGGGTGGCGTCCATGATCTCGGGGCCGATTCCGTCGCCACGGATGACCGTAATGGTTTGCGTCATTGGGGGATTTCCAGCTGTTGGCCACCGCAAATGCGACGTACGGCGGCGTGTGTGAGCCGGGGAATTATGCCGCGCCCCGGCCTCGCTTCACAGACCCGCGGTGGTAACTGCAGCCTCGCGCCGTGCAGCTGGCCCACCGCGCGCTGCAGAGCGGCCGCCGAGGTTCCGCCGAGATGGCGCACGTGATGCACGGCGCGCAGCTGCTGGTCGTGCACTGGGCTCAGGGTCGACTGGGCGAGGTGCTCGAGGGGGCGCGGTACTTCGCCGATGCCTATCCCCACGCTCCGGCCTGGCGGGCGGCGCTCGCCTTCTGCTGCACCGAGGTCGACCGCCTCGACGAGGCACGTCAGGCGGGGGTCACGCCGGAGGTTGACGATCTTCTGGCTGCGGCCGTAGGTCCAGAAGCCGAGGCCCCCGTCGGCGAAGAAGCCGTACCACATGGCCACGAGGTGCGGCCGCCCGTCGGCGCCGATGGTGGCGACGTCCATGGTGTGGCGCTCGGCCAGGAAGGCGTCGACCTCCGCCTCGGTCATGCGGATCTGGTCTCGGCGGGACACGTCAGCGCTCCTGGAGGTCGAAGGGGTTCGCCACCGCTGCCGGTCGGTC
>JAHWKC010000227.1 GCA_019348095.1 Pseudomonadota bacterium
CGTGCCTGCATGGGTCGCACGGCTGCTCGATCGGCTGCTGCGGCCGCAGCCGGCGCATCGTTTCCAGCACGCCCGCGACATCGTCAGCGCGATCGACAAGCGCGAGGTTCCGCGCGACCTGCGTCCCTCGCGCCGGGCCTGGTGGGGCTTGGCCGCCACGCTGGTGCTGGCCGCGGGTATCGGCGGCTGGTGGCTGCAACGCGGGCCCGCGCCGCTCATCGCCGCATCGCCGCCGCTGCAGCGGCTGCTGGTGCTGCCCATCGAGCATGCTGACGCGGCCGCTTCCGCCGAATTGGCCCCGCAGCTGGCCGGGCTGGGCCAGCACCTGCGCAGCGCGCTCGCGGCGGTGCCCGGGCTTGCCGTGGTCGACCGCGAACGCACCCACCAGGCACTGCGCCAACTGGATCCGACCGGCGCCGGACGGCCCGATGTCGCCAGCCTGCGCAGCGTGGCCGCGGCGCAGCGGGTGCTGCAACCGCAGCTGCAGACGGAGAATGGCGACTGGCGGGTCCGCGCGCAGCTGCATGCTGCCGACGTGCCACCACAGATCATCGATGGGCCACCCGCGCCGGATCCGGCGGCAGCGTTGGCCGGGTGGAGCCGTCAGCCCGGGACCGCACGTGCGCTTGGTCTGCAGGAGGGCACGCTTGAGCTCGGCCTTCCGGCTTCGACCGAAGCGCTGGGTGCCTACGGCGCTGGCCTGCTGTTGCTGCAACGCGGCGAACTGGCCGCCGCGCTCGCGCGTTTCCGCGCCGCCACCGATGCAGCCCCGGCTTACGCCGACGCATGGCTGACCCAGGCCGACACAGCACTGGCCATCGGCGAGCTGGACACCGCATTCGATGCCATCGACCGCGGCCAGCGCGCCGCCGCCGACGCGCCGGCGCGCCTGCGCCGACGCTTTGCGGCCCAGCGTGCCCTGCTCGACGGCGATCCGTCCGCCGCGGCCGCGCAGTGGCGTGCGTTGCTTGCGACCACGCCCGACGACACCCTGGCCGAGTTGCAGCTGGCCCGGGCACAGGGCGCCGCTGGCGACTTTACCGCCGCGGTCCAGGGATTGGAGACCCTGACCCAGCGCGATGCCAACGACCCACGCGCGTGGTTCGAACTCGGCAAGTTCACCCTGCTCAGCGGCGATGCACAGCGCGCGGTCGACGACTACCTGGTGCGCGCTCTGGTGCTGTACAAGCGCAGCCGCAGCACCTTCGGCGAGGCCGAGACGGTCAACGCGCTCGGCATCGGCTACGGCCGCCTGGGCCAGACCTCCGACGCCGCCGAGCAGTACCGCAAGGCGGTCGAGCTGCGCCGCGCGGTCGGCAACCGCCGCGGCGTTGCGACCAGCCTGCGCAACCTGGCCGGCGTGCAGTCGCTGACCGGCCGCTTCGACCAGGCCGCCGAGAATCTCGAGCAGGCGCGCGCGCTGTACACCGAACTTGGCGACCGTGAGGGACTGGCCGCGATCGAGAACGAGATCGGCCTGCTCGCCGAGGAGCGCGGCGACTATCCCGGCGCGCTGGAGGCGTTCCGCCGCGCACTGCAGATCTGGCAACAGGCCGGCGATGCGCACGACGCCGCGCAGGCGCTCAACAACATCGGCTTCGCGCATTACCAGCTGGGTGCCTACAACGATGCGCAGGTGTACTGGCAGCAGGCCGCCGACGCCTATCAGGAGCTCGGATCGCAGACCGGGCAGATCCGCACCGAGCAGAACCGCGGGCTGCTGGCCAGCGCGCGTGGGCAGTGGGACGAGGCCCGGCGCCGCCTCGAGCAATCATTGGCGCGCGCCGAGCAGCAGCAGATGCCCGAGGAGGCGGCGGTCAGCCGGCGCAACCTGGCCGAGATGGAACTGCTGCGCGGCGATATCGCCGCGACGCTGGCGCAGGCCGAACGCGCCGAGGCGCTGTTCCGCCAGCGCGAGGACCAGCGCGGGATCGTCGACATTTCTCTGCTGCGCGCCCAGGCCTTCCTGGCGACGCACGCCGATACCGAAGCGCGCGAAGTGCTCGAAGCCCTGCAGCCGATCCTGCCGCAAGCGGCGATCGAGCAGCGTGCGATCGCGCAGCTGCTGCAGGCCGAACTGGCCGCGCGGGCCGGGCGCCCCACGCAGGCGGCAGATGCGCTGCGGCAGGCGCGCCAATGGGCGGCCGCCTCCGGCGTGCGCCAGGTGCAGTTGCAGATCGCCTTGCGCCAGGCGCAGGCAGGCAACGCCGCCGACCTCGCCGCCCTGGACACCGCGACCGCTTCGCTCGGCCACGCCGCACTGCGCCTGGGCTGGCTGGAGCTGGCGATGCAGCGCGCACTGGCACGAGGTGACACCGAATCCGCGTTGAGCGCCTACCGCGAGGCATCCTCGCTGCTGCGCAACGGTGACTTCCAGCGCGCCGCGGAACTGCATCGGCTCGGCGCCCGCGCCCGCCGCGCGCAGGGTGACGCCGCCGCCGCGCAACGCGCCGACTCGCTGGCGCGCGAGGCGCAAGCGCGCTTCCGCGAGGCCTTGCCCGAGTCCCTGCGGGCGAAGTTCGACCGCGCCCAGGACCTACCCGTCGCCTCGGCGGCCGAAGGTGAAAGCGCGCCGCAATGACCGACAAGGCGCCAGCGCCCGGCGATTCATCGCTGTCCGCGATCCGCGAGCAATACCAGCGGCTGCTCGGGCGGCTGGAAGCCAACGAGCGCGAGTTCCGGCGGCTGGCGCGCTCGGTCTGGCGCGTACAGGAGGACGAGCGTCGCCGGCTGGCGCGCGACCTGCACGACGGAATCGGCCAGAACCTGACCGCCCTGAAGCATCGCCTGACACAGATCGGGACTGGTCTGACGCCGGCGCAGGCCTCCCTGCGCGAGCAGCTCGATGCCGCCATCGCGCTGTGCGGCGATACCCTCGACGACACCCGCGAGATGTCGCGCCTGCTGCGACCTCCAATCCTCGACGACCTGGGCCTGGAGGCGGCGCTGCAATGGCTGGCGCGCAGCCAGGGCGACGCCAGCGGGCTGTCGATTGCGGTGGAGATCGAACCGCTGCCGCCGCTGGACGGCGACCTTCGCACGCTGCTGTTCCGCATCGCCCAGGAAGCGATCAACAACGTCGCCAAGCACGCCGGTGCGAGCAACGTGCTGCTGCGCCTGGTCGTGCGCGGTGGCTTGCTGCAGTTGCAGGTGGCCGACGACGGCCGCGGCTGCGATCCGGCACAGGCGCTGCGCAGCGGCGGCAGCGGACTGGGCGGCATGCGCGAGCGCCTGCGCCTGCACGATGGCCGGCTCGAGCTGCACTCCTCGCCCGGCAACGGCGCACGCATCCGCGCGGTGGTGCCGCTTGACGGCGGCTGAGTCCACGCTCACGTTAGGCGCATGGGGAACCACATCCGGGTACTGATCGCCGACGACCACACGCTGGTGCGTGAAAGTCTGGTCGGTTTGCTGCAGCACGATGGTGACGTGCAGGTGGTGGCGCAAGCCGCCGATGGTCTGGAGACGCTGGAGAAGGCTGCCGCCAGCCGGCCCGACGTGGTGGTCACCGACATCTCCATGCCAGGCCTCAACGGCATCGAGGTCGTGCGCCGCCTGTGCGAATCGCTGCCCGGCACGCGCGTACTGGTGCTGACCATGCACCAGGAAGACGAATACGTACTGCAGGCGGTGCGCGCCGGCGCCTCGGGTTACCTGGTCAAGGACAGCGCGGCATCCGAGCTGCTCGCCGCGGTGCGCAGCCTGCAGGCCGGGCGCGGCTATTTCGGCCCGCAGGCCTCGAAGGCACTGGCCGAGCAGATGCAGCATCCCGAACGCGTGGTCGAGGACCCCTACGGCCGATTGACCCCGCGGGAGCGCGAGGTATTCCACCTCATCGTCGAAGGCCTGACCACCAAGGAGATCGCGCGCAGGCTCGACATCAGCGTCAAGACCGCCGAGAACCACCGCACCCGAGTGCTCGCCAAGCTCGACGTGCGCAACACCGCCGAGCTGGTGCGCTACGCCCTGCGCCGCGGGCTGCTGGACTAGCCCCTTGTAGGAGCGGGCCATGCCCGCGACCGGCAACTACGACGCCGCGTGCTTCGCGCCCATGGGGCGCTCCTACAAACGCGATGCGCTCGCGGGGCCGGCTCCATGCGCCGTAGTATCCTCGCCGTTCCATGACAGCGGAGCGGCAGGATGAGCATTCGGGCGCATTGGGTACGTGGGTCACACGCAGCGGTCGCGCTCGTCTGTCTGGCGATGCTGGCCGCCTGCGCCAGCGGTCCGGTGCGCCGCGTGTCCGAACCGTCCGCGCGCATCCAGCAGCTCACCGTGCAGGCCGACGGCAGCTGGTCGGTGGATCTGCGGATCGAGAATTTCAGCAGCATCCCGATGCGATTCGAGTCGGTGGACCTTGCGCTCGAGTTCGACGGCGGCCCGGTCGCCATGCTGCAGCTGCAACCGGGCCTGACGATCGGGCCTGAGTCGGCCGACGTGGTCGATCTGACGGTCAGCCCGGATCTCGCCGGCAAGCTCGTCATTGCCGATGCGCTGGCTGCCGGCCGCAGCGTGACCTACTCGCTGGAAGGCAGCATCGGCGCAAGGCCCGAAGAGAGCCGCTTGCGCAACTTCGACATCGAACGCCGCAGTGCATTGAGCCCCACCCCCGGGTTGCCGGGCGTCCTGCGATAGAGCAGGTTTTCAGTTT
>JAHWKC010000228.1 GCA_019348095.1 Pseudomonadota bacterium
TGACCGGCGATCGCCTCCTCGGTCCGGGACACCGCCGCCTTGGCCTCCTGCACGTGGTCTCCCGTGGGGTAGCGGTCCAGGTAGCGGCGGAGTCGCTTGAGGCCCGCGAGCAAGGGGACCTTGTCGTATCGCGGCCCGTCGCTCATGGAGAGCATGGTCAGGCCGACCCGGTACTCCGCGGTCTCGGCCCACTCGCTCCGCGGATAGCCGTTGATCAGCTGCTCCCAGGCGGTGATCGCCAGCTCGGGCTCTCCGAGCGCGGCCCGGCCCACGGCCATGAAGTGCAGGGCGTCGTCGGCCAGCTCGTGCGTCGCGAACTCCTCGAAGATCTGCTCGTAGTAGGTCATCGCGCGGTGCGCCTCGCCGCTGGCCGCGAGCAGCGCCCCGGTGGCGAAGCCGCCGTCCGCGGCGGGGGTGCGGTGCTCCATGCGGCTCAGCACCTCCGCCAGGTACTGCTCCACCCGCGCCAGGTTCATCTCGTCCAGCACGCAGGTGAAGTGGCGCCGCGGCTCGCCGGCCGCGCGCTGCAGGTAGGCGGCCCGCACGCGCTCGAAGAAATCCTCGTGCTCGCCCTCGATCCGGTCGACGGCACCGCGGCCACGCGCGCGTTTCAGGCCGACCGGCACCGGTACGTCGAGCAGCAGCGTCAGTCCCGGGGTGATGCCGACCACCTGCCGTTCCAGCGTCGAGATGAAGCCGGCATCGCCGCCGCGAGCTGCGCCCTGGTAGGCGTAGCTGGCGTCGGTGAAGCGGTCGCTGATGACCCAGGCGCCGCGCTGCAGCGCCGGCAGGATGGCCTCGCGCACCAGCTGGGCGCGTGCGGCGAACATCAGCAGCAGCTCGGTGTCGGCCGACGGCGGCTCGTGCTGCGACCCGCCGGTAGGTGTATTGAGCAACAGGCTGCGGATCTGCTCGGCCAACGGGGTGCCGCCCGGCTCACGGGTGCAGACGACCTCGTGGCCGCGGGCCTGCAGCGTCGCGCGCAGGGCCGCGAGCACCGTCGACTTGCCGGCGCCCTCGCCGCCTTCCAGCGTCACCAGTCGCGCACAGGCCTGCAGGCTCATTGCGGGCTCTGCGACCGCAGGTTCTGCCGGTACCGGCGCACGTACTGGCGCACCGCGGCGTTGTGCTCGGCCAGCGTGCGCGAGAACACATGGCGGCCGCTGCCGTCACCGATGGCAACGAAATACAGCGCGTCGCCATCGGCCGGATTGGCCGTGGCCTTGAGTGCATCCAGGCCGGGCATGGCGATCGGCGTCGGCGGCAGGCCGTCGCGGGTGTAGGTGTTGTAGGGCGTGTCGGTGGCCAGGTCGCTGCGGCGGATGTTGCCGTCGTAGCTCTCGCCGATGCCGTAGATCACGGTCGGATCGGTCTGCAGGCGCATGCCGATCCGCAGGCGACGGTCGAACACGCCGGCGATGCGCGCGCGCTCGGACCCGATGCCGGTGTCCTTCTCCACGATCGAGGCCATGATCAGCAGCTCTTCGGGCGTCTGCATCGCGATCTCCGGGTCGCGCTGCTGCCAGGCCGCATCGAGCGCCCCGGCCATCGCCTGGTGCGCGCGTTGCAGGATGTCCAGGTCGCTGTCGCCGCCGGTGTAGAGGTAGGTCTCGGGCAGGAAGCGGCCTTCGGGGTGCTGCCCGGGATGGCCGAGTGCTTCCATCAGCGCGGCATCGTCGAGCTGGCTCGCCTCCTGCTCCAGCGGCTCTGCGCGGGCGAGCGCGGCGCGCAGCTCGCGGATGTTCCAGCCCTCCACGATGGTGAGGCGGTGATAGACCACCTTGCCCTCGCGCATCGCCAGCAGCAGCTCGCGCGGCGAGCTGCCCGGCACCAGCGCGTATTCACCGACCTGCAGGCGGCCATCGGCGCCGAGCTCGCGGGCCAGTACCCGCCATTGCAGCGCCTCGCCCTCGGTCACGCCGGCTTCGCGCAACTTGCGCAACACCACCGGCAGCGAATCGCCATGTTCGATCAGCACGCTCCGGTTCTCCTGGATGCTGGAAAGCGGAGCGTCGGCGAAGGCTGAGTAGCGCTGCCACAGCACGAAAGCGGCCGCGGCGGCGACCAGCGACAGGCCCACGAACAGGACCAGGAGCACAAGACCCAGGCGGCGTTTGCGGGGACGGCTCATGACAGCTCCTTGCCGCTGAGGAATGCGGGATGTCGGGTACCGAGCTCACGCTGCAGCGCGGCGACCTGTGGATGCGGCGACCAGCTGCGCGTGGCCAGTCGGGCGACGCCGAGGATACCGCGCACCGCATTGCACAGGAAAACCGCATCGGCGGTCTCGACATCCGTCTTCGCGAGCCGCCGCTGCTCGGCCTGCAGTTGCCCGATCGCCCATGCGCGGCACACGCCGGCGATGCCGCACCGATCGATCAGCGGGGTGCTCCAGCACGCGCCGTGCAGCACGAACAGGTTGGCCGCGGTCGCGCAGACCACGTCACCGGCGGTGCTGCACATCAGGCCCTCGTCGGCGTTGTGCCCGGCCGCCGCGGCATCGTCCCACTCCGCGCGTGCCAGTACCTGTTCCAGCCGGTTGCAGTGCTTGATGCCGGCCAGCGCCGGCTGCAGTGCGAGCCGGGTATCGCACCAGCGCAGCGAAAGATCGTGCAGCAGCGGCTCCGGCGCCGGATGCCGCGACAAGGTCCAGGTCGGCAACGCATCGGCCGGCGGCGCATAGCCGCGCCCGCCCGCGCCGCGGCTGACGATCAGCTTGAGCACGCCGTCGCCGCCGTCCAGCAGGCGCTCCGCTTCGGCCTGGACCAGCGGCTGCGGTGGCAAGGCCAGCCGCAGCCGCTCGGCGCCGAGCTCCAGGCGCGCCCAGTGTGCGTCCCACCACGGCAGCGCGCCGCGATGCGCACGCATTGTCTCGAACAGGCCATCACCGTAGGCAAAGCCGCGGTCGTGCTGCGGCAGCCTCGTGACCTCTTGGGTGCCGACGAAGATGCGGTCGGTCACTCGCCCACCCCCAGTGCACGCAGCATGCCGCGCGCTTTGGCGCGGGTTTCCTCGAGTTCGCGCCGTGGATCGGAGTCGGCCACGATGCCGGCGCCGGTGCGGAAGCGCAGCTCGTTGCCGCCGGACCCGTCCTCCTCGAGCTCGGCGCTGCGGATCAGGATGTTGAGGTCGAGATCGCCGTCGCGGTTGAGCCAGCCCATCGCACCGGTATAGGCGCCGCGGCCCTCGCCCTCCAGCTCGGCGATGATCTGCATGCAACGCACCTTGGGACAGCCGGTGATGGTGCCGCCGGGGAACGTCGCGCGGATCACCGCACCGGGCGTCACCCCATCGCGCAGCCGACCGCGCACATTGCTGACGATGTGGTGCACGTGGGCGTAGCTCTCCACCGTCATCAGCTCGTCGACCTCGACGCTGCCCGGCGTGCAGACGCGGCCCAGGTCGTTGCGCTCCAGGTCGATCAGCATCACGTGCTCGGCGCGCTCCTTGGGATGGCCAATCAGCTCCTGCACCCGGGCGATGTCATCGTCGCCGGGCGAGCGCGGCCGGGTACCGGCGATCGGCCGGGTTTCGACCATGTCGCCGCGCACCGACACCAGGCGTTCCGGCGATGCGCTGACCACCGCCCAACCCTCGCCCGCGAAGACACCCGCAAACGGCGCGGGGTTGTTGTCGCGCAGCCGCTGGAACAGCGCCGCCGGCTGCAGCGGCGCATCGAACCCGGCGCGCCAGCCGCGCGAAAGGTTGACCTGGAACACGTCCCCCGCAGCGAGGTATTCGAGCACGCGCGAGACCCCGTCGGTGTAGCGATGCGGCAGATCCTCATCGAGTGCGAGCGGTGGCCGCCACTGCGGCAAGGGCGCGAGTTCGCACAGGTTGGCGGTCTCGCCCTCGATCGTATCGAGCAACGCTGCGTGTGCCGGTTCGGCCAGGGCGATGCAGTCACCGGTCGCGTGGTCGCGAAGCACCGCCGCGGGACAGCGCAAGGCCAGCGCGACCGGCAGATCGCCCGCAGCGCGTGGCAACCGCAAAACCGGTTCGACCTGCGCCGCAAGTTCGTAGCCGAGCAGCAAGGCCCAGCCGCCACGAAACGGCCAACGCGGCTCGTCGCGCGCGGCGCGCTGCGCCTGCCATGCGCCGTCGAGCGCTTCGAGAAAATCGCCATCGACGCTGCGACCGTCCTGATCGCGCGTCCGGCCGTCGGAATCGAGCCGCAGCGACTCTCCGCCCGCCACCAACAACAGATCCCAGCGCCCCTGCGCGGTGCCATGAGCACTGGATTCGAGCAGCATCGGATAGCGCAGTGGAGCCGACCGGTGCAGGTCGAGCAGATCGAACGTCGAAGGCAGTGCGCGGGTCAGCAGCATGGATGTTTTTCAGGCCGTCTTGGCCATCTCCGCGAGCGCGGGCGAGGCTCCCACAGCGCGATTGCGATTGCGATTGCGATTGCGATTGCGATGCCGTTGCCCTCGAACGCTAATCGATCCACGTCGCGCCTCCACAGACCCCGAAGGGGCGGCGCACATGGATGTGCGCCGTTTTCCGATCGAGGCAGGATGCCGAGTCGGAAAATCCCCGCGCTACTCTCACGCCCGTGCGGGAGGTGTGTCGAGGAAGGGCCTTTCTTTCGTTACTTTCTTTGGCCCTTCAAAGAAAGTGAC
>JAHWKC010000229.1 GCA_019348095.1 Pseudomonadota bacterium
GACGAGTACAACCTCGCGCTCGGCCAGCGCCGCGGCGCGACGGTGAAGCGCTACCTCATGGAGCGCGGCGTGGCGGGCGGCCGGCTCGAGGTGGTGAGCTACGGCGAGGAGCGCCCCGCCGCCGAGGGCGACGACGAGTCGGCTTACTCGCAGAACCGCCGCGCCGAGTTCGAGATCACCGCCGGCGGTGCGTGGACGATCGAGCTCGCCCCGCTCAGGGACGCACGCCGGTTCGCCACCGACGGCACGGTCGACGGCAACGGCGACGACGTCGTGGTCGCGGACGAGTCGACCGTCGACGGCTCACGCATCGCCATCTCGCACAGCGGCGGCGACAACTTCGCCATCTGGGCCTACGCCGAGACGACGACCGACCTCCTCGTCAACGACGTCGGACCGTACGAGGGGCGGGCCCGGTGGCCCGGCGGCATCGTGGTCCTCGACATCACGGCCGGTGGCCCCTGGACCCTCGCCATCGAGTGAGCCGGGGATGCGCGTCTCAGGAACCCGGTTGGCATCGGAGTACAGCAACGGAGAAAGGCACCGGCGACGAGCCAGAGACCATCAACGAGCTGCTCAAGGCCTGGGTCGTCGAGCACGTCGGACGCGACGACCTGACGTTCAAGTACGAACCCGGCTTGGTGTCGGACACCATCGCCGACATCCTGGCACGGCGACACGAGGAGACCGGACCTTCCGGGTCACGCCACGAAGACGCAGAAGGTGTGGCCGTCACGATCGGCGTACACGCGCAGCGGCTCCTCGGGGTCAACGGGGAGGTCGGCGACCATCGACGACGTGGTGCACTGGTGGTCTCGCACGTGCATGCACACCGTGACTCCGGACCAGTCGTCCCGCACGCCTCCGGGTGCGGGCTCTGGTTCGTCATCCGCACCGGGTTCCCCCCACGGGCCGGTCCCGTGGTCGCGCAGCGCTGCGACGGCACCACCCGGTTACCACTCGCGCAGTGCACGAGCATGGGCCGCTGCGCTTCACACATCAGCGCATCGAACATGAGGACGGTCTCGCGGGTGAGGTCGGATGGCCCGCGCAGCGGAAGGTTGACGTAGGCAAGGCCCGCGGCGCCGACCGCGGCCGCCTCGTCGAAGTCGGGCGTTTCCGCGTCAGGCGTCAGATCGACGAGATCGCACGCGGAATCCGGAACCCGAACTCGGTGTGCAGCGTAAAGACCCGGCAGTAGCCGAAGGGAAACAGCGCTCCGATCGTGTTCCGGCCCGGTCAACGACCAACGCCGAAGCCGCCGTTCGCGCGCCTCCGATCCGTAACCGACCTGCGCCGCGGCCAGGGGGTCGGCCGCAACGACCACTTCAGCTCGTGGGTGCACGACATCGACCTGCGCATCAGCCAGGAGTTGCCTGGGCTGTTCGGCAAGGGCAAGGCCGAGGTATGGCTCGACGTGCTCGACATCGGCAACCCGATCGACAAAGACCGGGGCCACGTCGAAGAGGTGCTCGTAAGCGGATTCGGCCGGCCGCAGGGTCCCGGCGTCGTCGAGTACGGCGGCATCGACGCGGCGGCCAGTAAATGCGTGACCGCTTCAACACGCCGGATACCGGGATCCGCCGCGACACCGTCGGCCGGTCGCGCCGGGCGCTGCAGGTCGGCGTGCACGACCGCTTCCGACGGCCCGGTTGCCGTCACTTCCACAAGCCCGGCCGCAAGGCCGGGCTTTTTTCCTGGTCCGTAAGCGCCGTTTCCGGTTCATCGAAGGCGACCGCGGCCGCCTTGCACAGCGCGACTGCGCTGCGCTTCACCCGGAGGCGTGGCCTGGCCGAAAAGAAACGGCGCTCCGAACTTTTTCCCTCAGCGCGCCGTGGCCCCCTTCGCGGCCTTCTTCTCGCTCTTGGCCGCGCGCTTTTCCTGCGGCGTCTTCGCCGGCTTCTTCTTCGTTTCCTTCTTGCGATCCATACCCTTGCTCATGTCGCACTCCGCATTCCGCAGGACGGCTGCGGTAGGCGCACAGCATCGCACGTGGCGGCGCATCCGGCGCCTGCCGGATTCGCGTTTCGCGCGTGCCGGCGCGCGTCCAGCGGCAGGTCGCCGGGCACCGACGACGGGGCTGCCGAGCAATAAGCCGGACCGGGGGGAGCGCGGCCGATGCAATGGCCGCCGGGTCCCCGGGCTCGGCCCCGGTCGCGGGCGTATCGGCAGGCCGCGCCCGCCCGGTTTCCGCGCGCCGACGAAAGGTCGGCACGCGGGCCCGGATTTTTGTCACCCTGCCTGCCCGACGAAGGGAGATCGCCGATGTACGTCGATGGATTCGTACTGCCTCTGCGGGAGGACAGGGTGGGCGACTAGCCCATGGCCGAGCTGTTCGCGCGCAAGGTGCGGGCGCTGGGCGCGCTCGGCTCGGTCGAGGCGCTCGGCGACGGGCTCGAGCATGGCCACACCACCGACTTCTTCCGCGCGGTGAAGGCCGAGGACGGCGAGAACGTCGTGCTCTCGTTCGTGCTCTGGCCCGGCAAGCCGACCCGCGACGCGGGCTGGGAAAAGCTCATGGCCGACCCCGAGCTGCAACCCGACGCGCAGACGATGCCGTTCGATGGCAAGCGCATGTTCTGGGGCGGGTTCCAGCCGCTCGTGAGTTCGCTCGACCTCGGCTAGGCCGCGGACGCGACATGCGCGCGGGCAGGCGGCGGGGCATCCCCGGATTGTTCGATGCTGCTCCTGGCGCCCCGCTTCCGGCGCGCTGGCGTCCGCCCGACCGCTGGGCTCAGACCAGCCCGCCGCTGCGCGCGAGTGCCATGCCCAGCACCAGCGCGATGCCCGTCCAGACCATCCAGCCGTTGCGATGCCGCCACGGGATCGGGTCGCCGCCGAGCATGGATTCGCCCGACCGGCGCTGCACGACCCACCCGTGCTCGCACACCGGGCACACGAGCTGGTACTGGCGCTCGGTCACGCACACCGGCAGATAGAACAGCGAACCCCACTCGTAGCGAAGGCGCAGGTTGAACTCGCGCAGCTCGCCACACGTCCCGCAGTTGTGCGCTTCCGTCACGTTGAAGGTCAACTGCCTGCCGGCACTGCCGATGGGGACCAGGAGCATGGATACATCGCCGACGGTTGGGAAGCGATCCCAATACTAGGGAAAAACGGGCCTCCCGCCCTTGCTTCCAGCGTGCACGCATACACGCGGCATGTAGCGGTCTATGCAACGCCGCGACAGCGCCGCGCCTACGCTGCAGGCCTCCCAGATGACCAGGAGGTCCCATGCGCCTATCGAAAAGCCAGGCGGCGCTGTTCAACAAACGCGAGCTTCGATTGCTGACGGCGAAAGGACCGTGGCATGTCAGCGATCTGGCGACGGCGATCCGCCAGGTACGTGACCTGCGCGACAGGCAGCGTGATCTGCTGCAGCGACAGGATGCGCGTCTCGCGCGCGCCGGCACGGGTCGCGTCGGCGCGATCGGCGTCGCGAACGAGCGCACCGCGCTCAAGGAGCGGATCCTCGACGAAGCACTGGATGGGCTGCAGGCCGAGCTGCGCGATATCGACCAGGAAAGCACGCTCGCCTGTCGCGAGCTGCTCGATGATGTCCCGGGCCAGCGCGCCAATCCGAAGAAGGCGGCGAAGCGCGCGAGCACCGCGGGCGCATCGGGGGCGGCAAGGAAAACGACGCCTGCCGGCGCCGGCCACGTCGCGAAGAAGACCGCGGCCGCCAGCGGGAAGCGCGCGGGCAAGGTGGCGAAGAAGTCGACCGCCAGGCGCGCGACCGCGTAGGCACCGACGGCGTCTCGCCCCCGCCGGCCGGGCGCCGGGCACGTGCGATTGGCGCTGAGCGATGCCGCGTGCTGGACTGGCGCTCACCGCCGAAGCTGGCCGCGACGCGGGGCCGTTTTCCCGGAGTCCGGCCCGGCGCTGCAGCGATTCCAGCCGGACCGGCCTGCATTCCCGCCATGATCGCGGCGGCCAGCGCGTCGGCGCAGGCGGCTGCGAAGCGCAGGCAGCGAATGGCCAGCCGGGCATGCCTTCTGGCAACGACGACCGGGAGCCTGTTCGACTCGCTCACGCTGCAACTCGCCGACCGCACGGCGTGCGGAAACCGTGGTGCCGCACGCATGGCCGTGTCCGACGATGCCGAACCGTACCGCTACCGCATCCGCATGCATTCCGCGCCGGGCGACCCATTGCCGACGCGCGCGGAGCGGCATATCGACCAGTCGGGCCTGAAGCCTGACCACGCGACCACGGGTGCGGCCACCCGCAATGAGCGTTGCTGCCTCGTGGGGCGGGTGGCCGGGGTCGTTCCGTGGAGGCGAGCCACCCCCGCCGTCCGGGCGATTCGGTCGGCGGACGGGGCGCACGACGGCAGGCGTCTCGGGTTCGTGACATCGCCTTGTGTTTAATGACCGGGCGGCCTGCCCGTATCGGCGGCGCCGTGGTGCAAGAGGCCGGATTTCAGCTTCGCAAAGATGAACCCCTTTTCTTTTTCGGTGATTCGGTCGGTGGACGCGCAGGTGACGGCAGCCGCCGTCGTGGCACCGAAACGGGGCAGACCGGAGCGACCCTCACGGGTGGCCCCGCTCCGGAGCCCTGTTTTCGACCAAGCACCAGGGCCACACTGGGGCACGCTCCGGGAGACGCAATGAGACTG
>JAHWKC010000022.1 GCA_019348095.1 Pseudomonadota bacterium
GACGAGGATGTCGAAGCGTGATCCGGCCACATGACCCGAGCGCATGACCCGGACCATCCGCATGGAGCACCGCACCGTGACCCACATCAAGCGCCCGCAAGGAACACCGCCATGAGCTGGTTCAACAATCTCAAGACCTGGGTCAAGCTGCTGCTCGGCTTCGGGCTCGTCGTGGCCTTGCTGGCGGTCGTGATCGCGACCGCGCAGCGCTCGCTGCGGATGCTCCAGGACGACTCCGCCGTCGCGTTCGCGGCGTATGGCCTGGAAAACAACCTCAACGAGGATCGTGCGGCGGTGCTGACGATGCTCAGCGCGACCGATGCGGCGACGCGCTCGGCACTGCTGCAGGAGGTTGCGGAGCATTCGCAGAACGGCGCCCAGTACATCCGGCAGATCCGCACACTGGCGCAGGGCGACCCGGTGCTGCTGGGCCTGCTGGATCAGTTCTCCGCGCCGTATCGGGAGTTCACCCAGTTCCGCGACACCCGGACCGTTCCGTTGATCCTCAGGGGCGAGCTGGAGGCCGCGCGCGACAGCTCGCTGACGGGCCAGCATTCGCGCTATCTGGCGCTGCGCGATCTCAGCCGCGCCCTGGCCACCGAGGCGCAGCAACAGGCCGATCGCCACGCCGCGCAGGCGCGCACGGTTTTTGCGCTGGTCGGCTTGCTGGCGCTGCTGGCGGCGGTACTCATCGGCTGGCTGCTGACCCGCGCCATTGCGCGCCCGTTGCGCGAGCTGACCACCACCGCCGAGCGGATCGCGCTCGGTGAACTGCCGGCGGACGAGCAGGCGGTTGCCCGCGACGACGAGGTCGGCTTGCTGCACCAGGCCTTCGCACGCATGACCCACAAGCTGCGCGACATGGCTGCGGTGGCTGCGAGCATCGCCGAGGGCGACCTGCGCGTGGAGGTGCAACCGCAGTCCGAGCGCGACGTGCTGGGCCAGGCATTCGCCTCCATGGTGACCAACCTGCGCGGGCTCACCGGCGAGCTGCACGAGGGAATCAACGTGCTGAGCGCGTCGGCCAATCAGGTGTCCACGTCCACCAGCCAGTTCGCCGCCAGCGCCAGCGAGACCGCCGCGGCGGTCAGCGAGACCACCACGACCGTCGAGGAGGTGCGCCAGACCGCGCAGGTGTCCAGCCAAAAAGCGCGGGTCGTGTCCGAATCGGCGCAGCGCGTGGCCTCGGTATCGGAAAACGGGCGCAAGGCCACCGACGACACCACTGCCGGGATGAACCGCATCCAGCAGCAGATGGAATCGATCGCCGAGAGCATGATGCGGCTGAGCGAGCAGAGCCAGGCGGTGGGGCAGATCGTCGCGACTGTGGAGGACCTGGCCGGCCAGTCCAAGCTGCTGGCGGTCAATGCCTCGATCGAGGCGGCAAAGGCCGGTGAGCATGGCAAGGGTTTCGCGGTTGTGGCACAGGAGGTCAAGAGCCTGGCCGAACAGTCGCGGCAGGCGACGGCGCAGGTGCGCAGCATCCTCAGCGATATCCAGCACGCCACCAGCGCGGCAGTGCTCGCCACCGAGCAGGGCAGCCACGCCGTGGAGGACGGTGTGCGCCAGTCAAGCCAGGCCGGCGAATCCATCCAGGCCCTGGCGGGCAGCATCAACGAGGCCGCCCAGGCCGCGGTGCAGATCGCCGCATCTAGCCAGCAGCAGCTGGTCGGCGTCGACCAGGTGGCCTCGGCGATGGAAAGCATCAAGCTGGCCAGCAGCCAGAACGTCGACAGCGCCAAGCAGCTGGAAAGCGCCGCGCACAGCATCAAGCTGCTGGGCGACAAGCTCAAGCAACTCGCCTCGGGCTACCGCCTGTAAGCGGCGGGGCGATGAACAAGCGCGAGAGCGAGTTCCTGCAGCGGCTGAGGGCCACCTTTCTGGTGGAGGCGCGCGAGCACCTGCAGGCGATCGCCTCGGGTCTGGTGGCGCTGGAGAAAGCCGGCTCGGTGAGCGAGCGCTCGCATCAGCTCGAAATCGTTTTCCGCCACACCCATAGCCTCAAGGGCGCCTCGCGCGCGGCCAACTTCCCGCGCATCGAGGCGGTCTGCCAGGGCATCGAGGAAGTATTCGCGCTGTGCAAGCGCCGCGGCCGGATCCTGACTGCGGCCGACTTCGACACGCTGCATCGGGCGTTCGACCTGGTGGGCGCCTACGTTGATGCCGGTGGCGTGGCGCCGGATGGCGCCTCGACCCAGGAAGCCTCGGATCTGGTCGGACAGCTGCAAGCAATGGCGTCCGGCGAGCACGCCGCCGAGCGCGAACCGGCGCCGCCCCCGGGGCTGGAGCCCTCCGCGTCGGCCGGCGAGCGCCGGAGCCTGCAGCAGGTCGGGCGGCAGCACCCGCCGGCCGGCGCGGCGCCCACCGAGCCGATCGCGCCGGCCGCGACTGCACCGGCCACGATTCGTATCGCCGCCCCGCATCTGGACCGGGTGCTGCTGGCCGCCGAGGAGTTGCTGACGATCAAGCAGGGCAATGCCGAGCGCGCCGACGAACTGCGCCGGCTCGAGCGCGGCTTCGACGACTGGGGCAAGCAGTGGCTGGCCGCGCAGACGCCGCTGCGGCGGGTGCGCGCGCTCTCCACCCAGCTTCGGGCTGGCCCCGATCCGGCCAGCGCCGAGGCGCCGTACCGGGTGCTGGAATATGTCGACTGGACATTTGGCTACATCAAATCGCTGGAGGGCCGGCTGCGCGCCGTCGCCAAGTCGGCCGCCCGCGACGAGCACATCACCGGCAAGCAGATCGACGAGCTGCTGGACGAATCCAAGAACCTGCTGATGACACCGTTTGGCGCATTGACCGAGCTCATGCCCAAGCTGGTGCGCGACCTCGCCCGCGACCAGGGGAAGCAGGTCGACCTGCAGCTCGGTGGCGCCGAGGTGCAGCTCGACAAGCGCATGCTTGAGCAGCTCAAGGACCCGCTGGTGCACCTGGTCCGCAACGCGATCGACCACGGCGTGGCGTCGCCCGCGCGGCGCAGCGCCGCTGGCCTGGCGGGCGCGGCGACGTTGCGCATCGAGGCGCGACTGGTGCACGGCAACAAGATCGAGATGGTCGTGGCCGACGACGGCGCCGGATTCGACCCCCAGCAGCTGCGCAAGGCCGCAGTCGATTGCGGCCTGATTGAGGAGGACGCCGCGCGCCAGCTCGACGACGGCCAGGCGGTCGAGCTGGCGTTCCGCTCGGACGTCTCCACCAGCCCGATCATCACCGAGATCTCCGGGCGCGGGCTGGGCCTGGCGATCGTGCGCGAGCGAGTCGAGAAGCTCGGTGGCCGCATCCAGGTGGAGAACCGCTTGCCACTCGGCGCGTGCTTCCGCATCACGCTGCCGCAGAGCCTGGCCACCTTCCGCGGCGTGTTCGTGCAGGCCGGCGGGCAGGTCTTCATCATTCCGACCACCCATGTCGAGCGCGTCGCCCGGCTGCCGCGCACAGGGCTGAAGACCGTCAGCCGGCGCGAGACCCTGTCGATCGACGGCCAGGCGGTTGCGGTGGCCCACCTGCACGACGTGCTGGAATTGCCGCCGCCGGCGACCGGCCCGACGTCCGGGTTCATCACCGTGGTGCTGGTCGGCGGCGGCCACGAGCGCCTTGCGCTGGCCGTAGATGAGGTGCTGCATGACGAAGAAGTGCTGGTCAAGCGGCTGCAACGGCCCCTGGTGCGGGTACGCAATATCGCCGGAGCGACCGTGCTGGCCTCGGGCAAGGTGCTGCCGATCCTCAACGTCGCCGACGTGCTGAAGTCGGCGCGCCACGCCGGCGACAGCCGCCAGGAAGCACCGGCCCCGTCGGGCGACGCCCGAACGCTGGCCCGCACCAGTGGCCGCAGGATCCTTCTGGCGGAAGACTCGATCACCTCGCGGCTGTTGCTCAAGGGCATCCTGGAGGGCGCCGGCTGCGAAGTGAAGACGGTGGGGGACGGCATCGAGGCCTTCACTGCGTTGCGCAGCGAGCCCTTCGACCTGCTGGTCTCCGACATCGAGATGCCGCGGCTGAACGGCTTCGACCTGACCGCGCGCATCCGCGCCGACCGCACGCTCGGGCAGCTGCCGGTGGTGCTGGTGACCGCGCTGGCGCGGCGCGAGGACCGCGAGCGCGGGATCGATGTGGGCGCCAATGCCTACATCACCAAGGGCGGCTTCGACCAGCGCGACCTGCTCGCGGCGGTGGCGCGCCTGGTCGGCATCCGCGACCGGCAGGAGGAGCGCTCATGAGTGCAGCGCCGATCAACGTGCTAGTCGTCGACGATTCGCAGGTGATGCGCATGCTGCTGGTGCATCTTCTCGAGCAGGATCCGGCTGTCCGTGTAGCCGGCGCTGTCGATGGCGGCCCAGCCGCGCTGGCGTTCGTCGCAAACTGCTTGCCGGACGTGGTGTTGATGGATATCCACATGGACGGCATGGACGGGTTCGAGGTCACGCGCCGGATCATGGAGGCCACCCCGGTGCCGATCGTGATGTGTTCGGCGGTCACCGATCCGCGCGCGGTCGCGACCGTGTTCCGGGCCTACGAGGCAGGCGCGGTCGCGGTGGCGGAGAAGCCGGTTGCCTACGACCACCCGGAATTCGCAAGGCTGTCGAGCGAGCTGCTGCAGACGGTCAAGCTGATGGCCGAGGTCAGGGTGGTGCGGCGCTGGCCGCGCCGGCCGGTGCCGGCCGCAAAGCCCCCGAAAACGCGCCCGCCGGGCAGGATCGAGGCGGTCGGCATCGGCGCGTCCACCGGCGGCCCGCCGGCGTTGCAGACGCTGCTGGGAGGGCTGCCGAAGGATTTCCCCGCGCCGCTGCTGGTAGTCCAGCACATCAGCGCCGGCTTCTTGCCGGGGCTGGCGGAATGGCTGAGCCAGACCACCGCCCTGCAGGTGCAGATCGCCGCCCATGGGGTGGAGGCGCGACCGGGCCACGTGTACCTCGCGCCGGACGATTTCCATCTTGCGATCGACGCGCAGGGGTGCCTGCGGCTCAGCCGCCACGCGGCCGAGAGCGGACTTCGCCCGGCAGTCGACCACCTGTTCCGCTCGCTGGCCGAGCACTGCGGCGCCAGCGCCGTGGGCGTGCTGCTGACCGGCATGGGGCGGGACGGGGCGCTCGAGCTTCGGACCATGCGCGAGCGTGGCGCGATCACCATTGCGCAGGACCACGCCACTTCAGTTGTCTACGGCATGCCCGGCGAAGCCGTCGCGCTGCAGGCCGCCAGCCAGGTCTTGCCGATCGAGCGGATCGCCGACGCGTTGTGCCGCATCGCCGCTGCAAGTAATCCAGTCAGTCAAGACCACTCACGCGAGGCCACGCCGTGACCGGGCAACACAGTTTAGAGAGCAGCGGCGTCGAGATACTGATCGCTGAGGACAGCTCCACCCAGGCCATGAGCCTGCAGTACCTGCTGGAGCAGCAGGGCTACAGCGTGGTGGTCTGCGAGAACGGCCGCAAGGCGCTGGAAGCGGCAAAGCGGCGCAAGCCGACCCTGGTGATCAGCGACATCGTGATGCCCGAGCTCGACGGCTACGGATTGTGCCGCGCGCTCAAGGCCGACTCGGACCTGGCCGAAGTGCCAGTGCTGCTGGTGACCACACTCAACGACCCGGAGGACGTGCTGCGAGGGCTGGACGCCGGCGCCGACAGTTTCATCCTGAAGCCCTACGACGATCCGTTCCTGCTTAACCGGGTGCGTTTCGTGCTGCTGCACCGGCAACTGCGCCGGACCGACCGCACCGACATGGGTGTGGAGATCAGCTTCAAGGGCCGCACCCACTTCATCACCTCCGACCGCCTGCAGATCCTCAACCTGCTGCTGTCGACCTACGAGGCGGCGATCCACCGCAACGAGGAGCTGCGCCGCTCCGAGGACGAACTGCGCCAGGCCAATGCCGCGCTCAGCAACGCCAACGCGCGGCTGGAGGAGCAGGTGGGCCAGCGCGAGCGGGCCGAGGAGCAGGTACGCCGCCTGTCCAGCGATCTGCTCAAGGCCAGCGAAGCACAATTGCAGCATAGCGAGCAGCGGTTCCGGCAGTTGCTCGACGTGGTGCCGGCGGCGATCTACGCCAGCGATGCCAATGGCCGGATCCTGGAATACAACCCGGCGGCCGTGGCGCTGTGGGGCCGTCACCCGGAGCCAGGGGTCACTGGCGAGGCGTTCTACGAGGCCTGCCGTCTGCAGCGGCCCGACGGCGCGCCGCTGGAGGGGCTCGATGCGATGACGCTCACGCTGGAAACCGGCGAGCCGGTCCGCAACGCCGAGCTTGCGCTGCGCCGGCCGGATGGCTCGCGGGTGGAAGTGCTGGTCAACACCGCATCGATCCGCGACGCCGAGGGGCGCCCCGCCGGGTCGATCAACTGCCTGCTGGAGGTCACCGACCTGAGCCAGGCGCAGCGCCAGCTCTCGGCCGGCCGGCAGCTGGCGCAGGGCACGCTGGACGCGCTGTCGGCGCACATCTGCGTGCTCGACCAAACCGGCACCATCATTGCGGTCAACGAGGCCTGGCGCCGTTTCGGCCTGCACAACGGCGCCGCCGAGGCGGCGGTGGGCGAGGGCACGAACTATTTGGAAGTCTGCGCCCAGGTCCTGGGCTGCGAACGCGAGCAGGCCGAGCAGTTCGCGCAGGGCTTGCGCGAGTTCATGAACCAGCGCCGCGACGAGTTCCACATGGAGTACTCCTGCCATTCGCCGCAGGAGCAGCGCTGGTTCGTGGCCCGCGTCACGCGCTTTGCGATCGATCACACGGTGCGCTTTGTCATCGCGCACGAGAACATCACCGAGCGCAAGTTGGCAGAGGAGCAACTGAGGGAAAAGAACGGCCTGCTGAAAATGGCCGGCGACATGGCCCGGATCGGTGGCTGGGCGTACCGCCTGGAGGACCAGACGCTGATCTGGTCCGATGAGGTCGCCGCGATCCACGAGGTGCCACCTGGAACGTCGCCGGACGTGGCGCAGGCAATTGAATTTTATGCCCCCGAGCACCGCGACCGGCTTGCCGCGAGGTTCAAGGCCTGTGTCGAACAGGGGGTGCCCTATGACGAGGAATCGGAAATCATCTCAGCCACCGGCCGGCGCATCTGGGTGCGCTCGATCGGGGTCGCGGTGACCAATGCCGAGGGCAATGTCGTGCGGGCGCAGGGCGCGTTCCAGGACATCTCCGCGCGCAAGCACGAGGAGGAGCGGGTCTCCCGTATCGCCGAGCGCCTCACCACCACGCTGGAGAGCATTACCGACGCGTTCTACACCGTGGACCGCGAATGGCAGTTCACCTATGTCAACCGGGAGGCCGAGCGCATCATGCAACGCAGCCGCGAGCAGCTGCTGGGGCGCGGTATCTGGGAGGAGTTCCCGCAGGCGGTGGGCAGCGAGTTCGAGCGCCAGTACCGCGAGGCGGTGGAACAACACTGCGCGGTGCGGTTCGAGTCCTACTACCCGGCGCTGGATCTGTGGGTAGAGGTGCAAGCCTATCCCTCCGACGAGGGGCTGGCGGTGTACTTCCGCGACGTCGGCAAACGCAAGAACGCCGAGCTGGCGTTGCGCCAGAGTGAGGAAAGCCTGCGCCTGGCCGTGACCGCCGGCGGACTCGGCACCTGGAACTGGAAGACCGCGGGCAATCACCTGCAGTGGTCCGACGCATCCCGGCACATGTTGGGCCTGGAGGCAGATGCCACGCCGGCTTACGAGGACTTCCTAGCAGCGATCCACCCGCAGGACCGCGAGCACGTCACGAACGCATTGCAGCAGGCGGTGCAGGACAAGGCCGACTTTCGCGCCGACTTCCGGGTGGTCTGGCCCGATGGCTCGATCCGCTGGATCGCGGGCATGGGGCGGGCCTATACGGAATGCGGCGAGGACGAGCTGCGGATGGAGGGCGTCATCCTCGACATCACCGAGCGCAAGCGCAGCGAGCACGACCTGCTGGAGCTCAACGAGCAACTGGAACAGCGCGTGGAGCAGCGCACCCGCGAGCTGGTCGCCGCGACCCAGCAGGCCGAGGCGGCCAACGCGGCGAAGTCCTCGTTCCTTGCCACGATGAGTCACGAGATCCGCACGCCGATGAACGGCATCGTCGGCATGGTCGACGTGATCGCGCACAGCCCGTTGTCGGAACACCAGGGCGATGCGGTGCGCACGATCCGCGAGTCGGCCTTCACCCTGCTGCACCTGATCGACGACGTGCTGGACTTCTCCAAGATCGAGGCCGGCAAGCTGGAGCTGGAGCGCACGCCTGTGTCGCTGGCCGACCTGGCCGAAGGCGTGTGCGACACACTGACCTCCGTTGCGGACACCAAGGGTGTGGACCTGTTCCTGTTCGTGTCACCGGAGGGCCCGGCACAGGTACGCGGCGATGCTGTCCGTCTGCGGCAGATCCTCTACAACCTGGTCGGCAACGCAATCAAGTTCAGTGGCGGGCGCGCCGACAAGCGCGGCCGGGTCGACCTGCGCATCGAAGTGGCGCGCGAGGCGCCACTGATGGTGCGCTTCGAGGTTTCCGACAACGGTGTAGGAATCCCGCAGGCGGCCCGTGCGCACCTGTTCCAGTCGTTCCAGCAGGCCGAGGTCTCCACTACGCGGCGCTACGGCGGCACCGGTCTAGGCCTGGCGATCTGCAAGCGGCTGGTCGAGCTCATGGGCGGCGAGATCGCAGTGGACAGCACGCCGGGCGTGGAGACCACCTTCACCGTGAACCTGCCGTTCGAGGCCGCGCCGGGTCGCCGCGCCGGTGGTCCGCGGCCCGACCTGACCGGGGTGAATTACGTCCTGGTATCGGGCGCGAACATCCGTGCCGAGGACCTGCGTGTCTACCTGGAGTGTGCCGGTGCCAGCACGCGCGTGGTCGGCAGCGGCGTGGAGGCGGTCAAAGCCTGCGCCGAGCTGTCCGCGCCGATCGTGGTGCACGGTGGCATCGACGAGGACTCGCGCGACGCATGGCTGTCGCTGTTCTTCAATGCCCCGGACGTGCGTCACCTGCTGATATCGCGCGGCCGCCGCCGCGTCGCCCGCCTCGCCGGGCCGAAGATCGTCACCATCGACGGCAACTCGATGCGCCGGCGCTCGCTGCTGTACGCCGCCGCGGTGGCCGCCGGACGCGCCTCGCCGGCCAGCGGCGACTGCCGCACGCCCGGTGACATCCCGCAACTGCAAGTGATCGCGCCGACCGTGGCGGAGGCTCGTGCGCGCGGCCAGTTGATACTGGTTGCCGAGGACGACACCACCAACCAGAAGGTGCTGTTGCGCCAACTCGAACTGCTCGGCTACGCCGCCGAGGTGGCCGGCGACGGCGTGGAGGCGCTGCGGCTGTGGCGCGGCGGCAGCTACGCGTTGCTGCTGACCGACCTGCACATGCCGCGGCTGGACGGCTACGGGCTGACCAGCTCGATCCGCCGCGAGGAAGCCGGCGGCCGGCGCATGCCGATCCTGGCGCTGACCGCCAACGCGCTGCGCGGGGAGGCCAGCCGCGCGCTCGCCGCCGGCCTGGACGAATACCTGACCAAGCCGATGCAGCTTCCGGTGCTGCGTGAGGTGCTGAACAAGTGGCTGCCGCTGGACGTCGGCACGGGGCGATCGGCCGACGCCGACCCACTGCCGGAACCAGACGCGCAGGCGGCCCGGCGCGTGCTGGACGTTTCGATGCTGCGCGGCGTGGTGGGCGATGCGCCGGAGACCCTGCGCGAGCTGCTGGCCGACTACCAGCAAGCGGCCAGCCAGGCAGTCGCCAACCTGCACGCGGCGCTGGAGGCCGACGACATCAAGGAGATCGGGGTGATCACCCACCGGCTCAAATCGTCATCCAGGACCGTGGGGGCGCTGCCGATGGGCGATCTGTGCGCCGAGCTGGAGAACGCCTCCCGAGTTGCCGATAAGGCAGGAGTGAAGCGCGCGATGGGGCAGCTTGCACCGGCGCTGGCGGAGCTGCAGGCCAGCATCGAGCAGGCCCTGGAGGAGGACCTGTGAGACACATGATTGACTGCATCAATACCGGATCGGCATGTCGGCACGGCACGCAACGCTACGACACACACGTTACAAACCGGCGGAGAGCTGCGTGAAAATACTGATCCTCGATGACGACCCGTTCGTGCTCAAGCTGCTTTCGATCCAGCTCAGGTCGCTGGGCCTTCGACGCCGCGGCTTTTTCGAACTGGTCCCCTGCGAGCGCGGCCACTTGGCCGTGGCGCTGCTCGAGGCGGGGCACGAGGATGTCGGCATGATCCTGTGCGACCTACAGATGCCCGAGATGGACGGGGTCGAGTTCGTCCGTCACCTGGTGCGGGTGGGTTACCAGGGCGGGGTGGTGCTGGTCAGCGGCGAGGACGAGCGCGTGCTGATGAGCGCCCAGCGCGTGGCCAAGGCGCACGGGCTGAAAGTGCTCGGCGCACTGCAGAAGCCGGTGACGCCGGAGCACCTCAGGCAGGTACTCGACGAAGCACTGCTTGACAACCCGGCGGTGGCCTCTCGCCCCGATCAGACGGCCTACGAGCCGGACGAGCTGCGCCGCGCGATCGACGGCGGCGAGCTGGTCAACTACTACCAGCCCAAGGTCGAGCTGGCCTCCGGTGAGGTCTGCGGCATGGAGGCGCTGGTCAGGTGGCGCCATCCGGTGGACGGGCTGGTCATGCCGGACCGGTTCATCGGGCTGGCCGAGGAATGCGGCCTCATCGAGGGCATCGCCCGGGTGGTGCTGCCCGCGGCGCTACGGCAGGGTCGGCAATGGCACGATGCCGGGCACATGGTCGATGTGGCGGTCAACGTCTCGATGGGGACGCTGTGCTCGCTGGATTTCCCCGACTTCGTTGCCGAGCAGGCGCAACAGGTCGGCTTCCCGCTGGCCCAGCTGATGCTGGAGATCACCGAAAGCCAGCTGATGACCGATCCGCGGTCGCAGCTGGACATCCTGACCCGCCTGCGGCTGAAGCAGGTGCGCCTGTCGGTGGATGACTTCGGTACCGGCTACTCGTGCATGGCGCAACTGCGCGACCTGCCGTTCGACGAACTCAAGGTCGACCGGGGCTTCGTGCACCGCGCAGCGATCGATCCGTCGCTGCGCGCGATCCTGGAGGCCAGTCTCGGGCTGGCGCGGCAACTGGGCCTGAAGACCGTGGCCGAGGGCGTGGAGGACCAGGAGGACTGGGACCTGTTGCGCACCACCGGTTGCGACCTGGCGCAGGGGTATCTGGTGTCCCGGCCGATGCCGGGCGCGGACGTCGCGGTGTGGATCAAGCGCTGGGAATCGCGCCGGGTCGAGCTCGTTACCTGATTTCATCGACCGCGTCCGGTCCGCTTGCGCACCGGCGCGGTGCATCCAACGCTGCAGCATCCATCGAGCGCGACGCATGAATGTCACTACCGCCTTTGACACCAGGATCCTGGTGGCGGCCACCAACGTCGAGGACGCCAAGATGGTGGCCGAGCTGCTGCGCGAGGATTTCGAGCAGGTCGGCACCGCCACCGACCCGGACCACGCGGTGCGCGACTTCGAGCGTTTCCGGCCGCAGGTGCTGGTGCTGGCGTTCAAGACGCTGGAGGAATCGGAGCGGTTCTATCTCGGGCTGTACCGCCTGAGTGGACAGGTGCATGCCATTCCACACCGGACCCTGGTGCTGTGCCAACGCACCGATGCGTACCGCGCGTACGAGCTGTGCCGCAAGCAGCACTTCGATGACTACGTGGTGTTCTGGCCGGTCAATTATGACCCGCAGCGGGTCCGCATGGCCGCGCTGCTGGCGGCGCGCGCCGGCACCGTGGTCGGTAGCGACGGCCCCAGCCCGGTCGAATTTGCCGCGCAGGCGCGGCGCATCGCCGAGCTGGAAGTGCTGCTGCAGCGCAGCCTTGCGCGCGGCGACGAGCAGATCGCGCACTTCAGCGATTCGCTGCGGCAGGTCGAGAGCGACGTCGGCCAGGCGCTGGAGGGCTTCTCGTGCAAGGTGCTGGACGGCCGCCACGACGACCTGCTCGAGATCAAGAACCGCGAGGGCTTCCAGCGCGAGCTCACGCGGCTGCAGGAAGACGAGATGCGCGGCCCGTTCGCGACCGTGGATGCACTGCTGGAACCGGTGCGGCAATGGGTCGAGAGCTTCCGCCAGGAGCTCGCGCCGCAGCTGGACTCGGTGCGCGCACTGGCCGAACTTGCGGTCAGGGTCCGGCCGGTGGTGCTGATGGTCGATGACGACGAGTTCCAGCAGCGCCTGGTGCAGAGTCTGCTGGCCGAAGTCGCGGTGGACCTGGTGTTCGCCGACAGCGGCACCCAGGCAATGGCGCAACTGCGGACCCACCGCCCCGACCTGATCCTGATGGACTTCCAGTTGCCCGACATCAGCGGGGTCGAAGTCATGCGTCGGCTGAAGCTCGCCTCCGGCACCGCCGGCATCCCGGTGATCCTGATCACCGGCACCAGCACCCGGGAAGTCCTGCTGCAGAGCCACAAGGCCGGCGCGGTCGACTTCATGGTCAAGCCGTTTGACCGGAACCGGCTGATCGCCAGCATCAACAAGCACCTGTAGGAGCCGCATCAGCCGCGCACGCCGCCCTTGTAGGAGCGCCTTCAGCCGCGAGCTCATCGATGCGGCCTGCAAAATTCCGCGGTTGCAGGAGCGCACGAGTCGCGACGACGCGCCTGCGATGCGCAGCTTCGCGGCTGAAGCCGCTCCTACAAAGAGCGCTGAGCCGCCTTGAACCGGCCGATTGCATCTGGCCGACGACCAGATAACGAAAACTTGACATTCGACACAGTACCGGCCGTCGAACACGTCGATGATGCGCCTGCACGATAAACGGCATACCGGTTTGAAAGAACGGGACGCAAAGCCACCGGCCTACAGGCGATTCGCCCATGGCAGCGGGGCTACCGAATGCAACTCAGCGATTCCTCGACAGGCCGCACCGGCCTGCACCGATGAGCCCAGGTTGCCGTGCCTCGCTACGACGCGAGTACCACTTCGCAATTAACAGGGGCTATTCCCATGAGCATGAAAACCATTGTTGTCAGCGCGATCGCGCTGAGTGCTGCCGCGTTCGCCTCCACCAGCGTCGCGGCCGAGGCCACCGCCAGTGCCGGCGGTACCGTCATCAAGCCGATCGCCATCGCCAAGGCGGCCGACCTCGCTTTTGGTAAGTTCGCGCCGGGCGCCGGCGGCAGCGTGACGGTCAGCACCAGCGGTGCGCGCACCGCGACCGGCGTCATCCTCTCGACCGTCGGCAGCTCGCCTACCGCAGCCAAGTTCGACGTCACCGGCGAGGCCGATGCCACCTACAGCATCGCGATCGCCCCGTCCGCCAACCTGGCGGATACCGCCACCACGCCGAACACGATGGCGCTGGCGACCTTCAGCGACCTGACCGCTGGCAACGCGGTCACCGGCAACGTCACCAGCGGCACCCTGACTGCCGGTGCGCAGTCGGTCTACGTCGGCGGCAAGCTGACCGTCGGTGCCACCCAGGCCGCCGGCACCTACAGCGGCAACGTCAAGGTCACCGTCGAGTACAACTGAGCGTTCCGCACGACAGCGAAAATGGCGCGGCATTGATGCCGCGCGATCTGGCGGAGCAAGGCGGGCATGTCCCGCCTTGTTTCTTTAGACTGGCGAGCAGTGAATCCCGGTTGCTGACGAGGTCGGTGTGATGCATTCCGCGAATCCGCATCGTCTCCTGTTCGCACTGGCATGTGCTGCGGCTCTCGGGCCTGCGGCCGCCGCCGAGGTGGCCATCAGCAACGTCCAGCCATTGGCCTTCGGCAGCTTCACCGCCGGCCCCGGTTCTGTCACCGTGGGTGCCGATGGTGCCCGCGCAGCATCGGGCAACGTGGTCCTGCTCGGCACCGATCCAGGCCAGGCGGCGCAGTTCGTCGTCACCGGCGATGCCAACGCCAGCTTCGCCGTGACGCTGCCCGCAGACGGCTTGGTGACGCTCGGCAACGGCAGCCTGAACATGCCGGTGAATGCTTTTACCAGCAGCCCCGCTTCCACCGGTGTGTTGTCCGGTGGTGGCAGCCTGACCTTGAACGTAGGCGCCACGCTGGAAGTCGCCGCCGGTCAGTCCACTGGCGGCTACTCCGGCAGCTTCACGGTGGTCGTCAACTACAACTGATTCACTACAGTTGATCACCCGGAGGCGCCTATGGTCTGGCCGTGCGCCCCACCAACAGGGAGACCCCCATGCCGTCCCCGATGGACTACGAAACCACGACCGCAGCCAACGTTCAGGGCGCGGCCCTCATGACCCGCATCCGGCGGCGCTGGCCGGCGCTGGCGGTAGTGCTCGCGCTGCTGTCGCTGTTCGCCGTACCGGTATCAGCGCAATTGATGGTGCATCCGACCCGCA
>JAHWKC010000230.1 GCA_019348095.1 Pseudomonadota bacterium
TGACGTTCTCGGTCGGTGCCCGCACCTTCACCGCGACCCGCGTGGTGCGCCGGACCAAGCAGGGCGCGACCACCAAGGAGGCACGCCTCGAGGAGATCACCGGCGGTGGTTCGGTGGTGCGCGCCAGCAGTGCCGACGAGGTGTCGGAGGCCGTGGCCTCGCTGCTCGGCTTGAGCTTCGACCAGTTCTGCCGCTCGGTGGTGCTGCCGCAGGGGGCCTTCGACCGGTTCCTGTTCGGCTTAGGCATCCGCCGCATCGGCGAGGTCAACGCCAAGCTGCTGCACGCCCAGGACCAGCAGGTGATTGCCACGCGCACCTTCCTGCAGGCACAACCGGCTGCGAGCACCGCGGTACCGGAGGTGGTGGAGGCGTTCGAGCAGGCACTCGGCGCGCTCAGCCACGACCTGGCCGGCTGGGTCCTGTCCACCGGCCAGGCCCACGAACGCAACGGACACCGCTGAGCGAGCTTTCCGACTGCGCCGATCCCGCAGCGACCCTGTAGGAGCGGCTTCAGCCGCGATCCAAAATAATCCGCCGTCGCCCTCCACGATTGCGCCGCGCCCCTGCTTCCTGCGCGCCGTGACTGCCATAAAACCCCGTGTGAGCGGAATGGCGGCGTCTGGATCCGGTCCCAGTTTGCGGCTGAAGCCGCTCCTACGCAGCGCGCAGCGCCCTGCACGACACTGTCGCGGCATGTGCGCGACCACGTAGCTGCGACGCCACATTTGCGACAATCGCCGGCCACGAGCGCGAGCAAGCGGAGAGCAGCATGAGCGAACAGTCCCCCACCGGCGCCACCGAGCCCGAGCGCGACGTGATGGAGTACGACGTCGTCACCGTCGGCGCCGGCCCGGCCGGTCTGTCGCTCGCGATCCGCCTGAAGCAGCTCGACCCGGACATTTCCGTCTGCGTGATCGAGAAGGCCTCGACCATCGGCGCGCACATCCTTTCCGGCGCGGTGATCGAGACCGGCCCGCTCGATGAGTTGCTGCCGGACTGGCGCGACAACCCGCCGCCGATCTGCGTGGCGGCCACCGAGGACGAATTCTGGCTGCTGAACAAGACCGGCGGCCGCAAGCTGCCGGTGCCGCCGGGCATGCACAACAAGGGCAACGTCATCGTCAGCCTCGGCGCGATGTGCGCCTGGCTGGCGCCGCAGGCCGAAGCGCTCGGCGTGGAGATCTACCCCGGCTTCGCCGCGGCCGAGACCCTGCACGAGGAAGCCCCCGGGGAAGGCTCCGGCAAGGTGATTGGCGTGCGCATCGGCGACATGGGCCTGGCCCGGGACGGCGCGCACAAACCGGGCTTTACGGCCGGGATCGACATCCACGCCAAGGTCACCGTGCTTGCCGAAGGCGCGCGCGGGCACCTGACCAAGCGGCTGATCCGGCGCTTCGAGCTGGACGCCGGGCACGACCCGCAGGGCTTCTCGATCGGCATCAAGGAGCTGTGGCAGGTGCCCGAGGAGCGCGTATCGCCGGGCAAGATCGTGCATAGCTTCGGTTGGCCGGCCGACACCAGCACCTACGGCGGCAGCTTCCTGTACCACCTGGACAAGGGCCGGATCGCGCTCGGCTACGTCAGCGGGCTGGACTACAAGGACCCGCAATACAAGCCGTGGGAGGCGTTCCAGCAATGGAAGAACCACCCGATGATCAAGCCGCTGCTCGAAGGCGGCAGCATCCTTTCCGCCGGCGCGCGCGCGATCGTCACCGGCGGCTGGCAGTCGCTGCCGACCTGCGAGATGCCGGGCGCGATCCTGATCGGTGACACCGCCGGTCTGCTCAACGTGCCGAAGATCAAGGGCACCCACCAGGCGATCCGCTCCGGCATGCTCGCCGCGGAGCACCTGGTCGCGTCGCAGCTGTCACCGGCCGGCTTCGACGCCAGGCTGCGCGCGTCCGAAGCGATGACCGAGCTGCACAAGGTCCGCAACGTCAAGCCCGGCTTCAAGAAGGGGCTGTGGTTCGGCCTGCTCAACGCCGCGTGGGAAACCGTCACCGGCGGCCGCTCGCCGTGGACGCTGAGGAACAGGCCCGACTGGTGCTCGCTCGAGAAAGTGGACGAGTACGAGTCGCCGAAGCGCGACTATGTCGACCGCACGCTGGCCCCCCGCGACCGCCTCGCCGGCGTCTATTTCGCCGCGACCGAACACGACGAGGACCAGCCCGTGCATCTCAAGGTGCTCGACACCTCGATCTGCATCGAGCGCTGCACCGCCGAGTACGCAAACCCCTGCACCCGCTTCTGCCCCGCCGGCGTCTACGAGATCGTCGAGGAGCCGTCCAGCGACGGCGACGGCGAGCCCGTCAAGCGGCTGCAGATCAACGCCGCCAACTGCGTGCACTGCAAGACCTGCGACATCAAGGACCCGTACGAGATCATCAACTGGGTCACCCCCGAAGGCGGGGCGGGACCGAACTACCAGAACCTCTGAGGGCAGCACCCCGGCGGCACATGCCTGGCGGACCATGACTGCGTGACTGCCGGGCCGACATCGGCTGCCCTCCCTCGCGGGATGGCAGCCGTGCCTGTCTCAGCGGCAGCCTCCGGTCAGCGGACGATCCGCCACGCCCGGTTGGCCACCTGCGTCACCGCCTGCTCGTTGGCCACCCCGCCCGAGGGCCAGATCGTGTTGGCGCCGCTGCTGCCGTTGCGCCACAGGATGTCGGCGCGGCCGTCGCCGTTGTAGTCGCCCACCCCGGCAACCGCCCAGGCCCGGTTGGCGACCCGCGGCACGGCCTGCTCGCTGGCGGTGCTACCCGATGGCCAGATCGTGTTGTCCCCGGAGCTGGTGTTCCGCCACAGGATGTCGGCGCGGTCATCGCCGGTGAAATCTCCCACACCGGCCACCGTCCAGGCGAGATTGGCGACCTGGATCAACGCCACTTCGCTGGCGCTGGACGCCGATGGCCAGATCGAATTGGCGCCGTTGCGGGCATTGCGCCAGAGGATGTCCGACACGCCATCGCCGTTGAAGTCACCCACCCCGGCCACGATCCAGTCCGTGTTGGACCGCGTGGTGACCCCCTGCAACTGCCCGGAGTCGCCGGACCGCCAGATCCGGTTCGCACCGGTGCCGCGGTTGCGCCACAGGATGTCGTCGCGGCCATCACCGTTGAAGTCGCCGACCCCTGCAATCTTCCAGTCCAGGTTCGACTCGGTCGCCACCGCGATCTCGTTGCCCGCGGTGGCGGCGCGCCAGATCGTACCGGCGCCCGAGCTGCGGTTGCGCCACAGCAGGTCGGAGCGGCCGTCGCCGTCGAAATCACCGACGCCCGCGACCTGCCATGCCAGGTTGGCCACGCGGGCCACCGCCTGCTCGCCGATGGTGCTGGCGGACGGCCACAGGGTGTTGTCGCCGGTGGTGACGTTGCGCCAGAGAATGTCCGACACGCCATCACCATTGAAGTCGTGACCGACCCGCTGTCCCGACACCGGCACAACGCTGGCGCGGAACGAGGCCACGGTCGCCGTGGTTTGGTTCAGGCTGCGTGCGTTGTCGGACTGGTTGGCCACACCGCAGGCGCGGCCGCCGCAGAACGTCACATTCGGATTGGAGAACACCCGGTAGGACCTCTGGCCCGAATCGCCGTAGGCCATGACGGTGTAGAAGTCGCCACTGGTGGAGTCGGTCTTCTGGCCGAACGAGTAATCGTAGGCGCCGTAGCTCAGCACACCGTCGTCATTCTTCGCGTTTTCGCGGTCATGGGTGGAGCCCATGTTGTGGCCCAGCTCATGCGCGAAGGTCTCCTCGCGGCAGAAATAGGTCTTGCCGTCGGTGCCCTGGTCCTGGCCATCGCTGACCACGGAGTAGCCGAAGTACTCGTCGTTCTGGCTGATGCCGCGGCGGCCGCCGCCGATCAGCCAGGCGACGCCGCAGCCCTCGTTCTCGGGATCCTGGAAGCGGCGCAGCACCACCACCAGGTCGGCCCCGTAAACGTCGCGCGCGGTGCGCAGGGCCGAGAACGCCGGGTCCGGCGTCAGGCGCGTGGAAGGCGCGCGGAAGCCGGTGACCTTCTCCAGCGCATCGCCGTTGCCGGTTGCGTCGGGGAACGACACTTCCATCGAATGGACCAGGCGGACTTCGGCGTTGACCGCGCTGTTGCGGTAGGCCTCGTTGGTGATGTCGACCAGGTTGTGGATGCGGGTCAGCGCCGCCGAGGTGCCGCCGCGATGCTGGGCGAACCCCGAGGTGTAGCCGACCAGGACATCGATCAGGGCCTTGCTCGAGCTGGTCGCCGCCACCGCCTGCGCACCCGCGGTCTGCATGCCGGACACGCTCGACGGGGCCGCCGCGAGCTTGGGCGGCACGAAGAAGTCCGGCGCGCTTGGGCGCGTGGCCTCATTGTGGATCTCGCGCAGCTGGCGCGGATCGGCCGTCACCACCCACCCGCGGCCATCGGCCACGGTCAGCCGCAGGCCGGTTCCCGGCTGGTAGGAGACCCGTACCGCCACGTCACGTGGCGACTCGCCCTCCTGCTCGACCAACCGGGCCAGCATCATGACCTGCTCGAGGCCGGCCCCGGCCGTCAGCGGCGCAAGGGCGCGCGCTGCCTGCATCAGCTCATCGGGCGGCACCTCGACCGACGGCCAGGAGTAGAG
>JAHWKC010000231.1 GCA_019348095.1 Pseudomonadota bacterium
TCTCGGTTTCTTCAACACCACCGAGGCCGATGATGGCAACAGCGCGCTGGTCGAGCTGCACAAAGGCCCGTTCGACCTGGTGATCACCGACTGGAACATGCCCGGCATGCCGGGTATCGACCTGCTCAAGGCGATCCGCGGCGATGCCGCGCTGTCGAAGATCCCGGTGCTGATGGTCACCGCCGAGGCCAAGCGCGAACAGATCATCGAGGCCGCCCAGGCCGGGGTGAACGGTTACGTGATCAAGCCGTTCACCGCCGGCACGCTCGGCGACAAGCTCGGCAAGATCTTCGAGCGCCTGGAGACAGCTGCGTGAGTCAGGGCTCCGGCCCCGGCGCGAGCGACGCCCTCGGTCCCGAGGACCGCCAGCTCATCACCAAGCGCCTGCACGCGGCGCTTTGGGCGCTGGAGCACGATGACCACGCCAGCTGGCGGACCAACGTCGACGAGCTCATCCAGTGGCGCACCCAGCCGTTCGTGCAGGGCCTGGCGAAGCTCGCGCGCGAGCTCGAGCAAGCCCTCGGCGACGGCGCCGGCAGCGCCCACGGGAGCTCGCTGCCCGATGCGTGCGCGCGACTGGAACACGTGGTCACCCTGACCGAAGGCGCCAGCCTGCGCACGCTGGACCTGATCGACGAATGCGGTGCGTTGCTGCGGCAGCTGCCCCCCGGGCAGGACGAGGCGCAGCAGCAGGCGCTGGCCGGCATCCGCTCGCGACTGTCGGAGATGACCGCCGCGCAGGGCTACCAGGACCTCACCGGGCAGATCATCCTGCGCGTGGTAGAGCTGGTGCGCGCGGTGCACGTCGGCCTTGGCGAGTACGCCACGCCGCAGGACAACAAGCCGCTGCAGCTGTCCACGCGCGGGCATGGCCCAGCGGTCGACGGCCTCGACCCGGCCCCGGCCACCCAGGACGACGCCAACCAGCTGCTGTCCTCGCTGGGGTTGTAGCGCATGAGCGCCGCCTTCGAGGACCAGGGCTCCGACATCCGCAGCGACTTCCTGATCGAGGCGCGCGAGATCCTCGACCAGCTCGGCGAGCAGATGGTCACCCTGGAGCACGCACCCGACGACCGCGAGTGCCTCAACGCGGTGTTCCGCGGCTTTCACACCATCAAGGGCGGCGCCGGCTTCCTGGATTTCAAACCGATGGTGACGATCTGCCACGCGGTGGAGGACCGCTTCGATGCGGCCCGCAGCGGCCGGGTGCCGCTCGATCCGGTCGCGTTCGACGGCGCCCAGCAGGCGCTCGACCTGCTGGTGGACATGCTCGACTGCGTCGCCGCCGACAGCGAGCCGGCACCGGTGCCGGAGCTGTTGCTGGCCAGCCTGCGCGCCGAGGGCGGCGCGTCCGCAGCCGGCGCCTCGTCCGCGGCCGATTCGAGCGCACTGTCCGGCATCGACGACGACAACCTCGACGACCTGGATTTCGACGCGCTGCTCGACAGCCTGCACGGCGCCGGCGCACTGCCCGGCGCGGCGTCCGCGGCACCGGCGCCAGCGCCAGCGCAACCGGCGACGCCCACACCGCTCCCGCCATCACCCCCGGATCCCGCGGCCGCGCCGCGCAAGCCGGCCGCGAGCGCCGACTCGGCCGACGCGACCGTGCGCATCGACGTGCGCCGGCTCGATGCGCTGGTCAACCTGGTCGGCGAGCTGGTGCTGGCGCGCAACCGGCTCAAGACCATCCGCCCGCGCCTGCGCGACGAGCACCTCGACCGGGCGGTGACCGCGCTCGACGGCGCCACCTCGCGCCTGCAGTCGGCGGTGATGACCGCGCGCATGCAGCCGGTCGGCCGGGTGTTCTCGCGCTTCCCCAAGCTCACCCGCGACATCGCCCGCCAGTTGCAGAAATCGGTCGAGCTGGACGTGGTCGGCGCCGACACCGAACTGGACCGCAACCTGGTCGAGGCGCTGTCGGACCCGCTGTTGCACCTGGTGCGCAATGCGATCGACCACGGCATCGAGCCGCCTTCGGTGCGCATCAAGGCCGGCAAGCCCGACCAGGGCCGGGTGCGGCTGAGTGCCCAGCAGGAGGGCGACCACGTCGCGATCGAGGTCCGCGACGACGGCGCCGGCATCGACCCCGACAAGATCCGCGACAGCGCATTGCGCAAGGGCCTGATTGATGCCGAGGCCGCCGCGCGGCTGAGCACCGAGGAGTGCCTGCAACTGATCTTCCTGCCGGGCTTCTCGACCCGCGCCGAGGTCAGCGACCTGTCCGGCCGGGGCGTCGGCATGGATGTGGTGCAGTCGAAGATCCGCGAACTCAGCGGCGAGGTACAGATCCAGTCCGAGCCCGGACGCGGGACCCGCTTCCTGATCCGGGTGCCGCTGACCCTGGCGATCCTGCCAACGCTGCTGGTGGAGATCGACCAGGACGTCTACGCGCTGCCGCTGGTGCGCGTGGTCGAGGTGCTCGCGCACCATCCCGGCGAGCCGATGTGGGTCGACACCCAGCGCGTGCTCGACCTGCGCGAGGAGCCGGTGCCGCTGCTCGGCCTGCGCGATTGGCTGGGCCTGCAGGAGGCGCCGCTGGAGGACTGCACCAACGTGGTCCTGCAGTCGGGCGAGCAACGCTTCTGCCTGGCTGTGGACCGTGTGCGCGGCCGCGAGGAAGTGGTGATCAAGGCGCTGCCGCGCACCCTGCGCGGATTGCCCGGCTACGCCGGTGCAAGCCTGATCGGCGACGGCCGCATGGCGTTGATCCTGGACGTCGACGCGTTGTACCGGACCGGCATCCGCAGTGCCGCCAGAACGCTGTAGAGCGGAGCTTGCTCCGCTGCGCCGCCGGGCCGGCCGAAGGACAGCCGAGAAGCCCGGCTCTACGCCTCACGCTCGCCGCAACTGTTTTGCAGGAGCGGCGCACGCGGTGTCGGCCCACCGGCACGATTTTTGTAGGACGCCCATGGGCGCGACCGGCGCTACCGCATGGTTCCCGATCGCGGACATGACCCGCTCCAGCAAGGCCGCATTGTGTTCTGTAGGTGCGCCTGCGCACTCAAGTAATCCCCCCCGCGACCGTTAATTTCTCCAATGGACAGACTCAGTCTCATCGGCGTGGTGCTCGCGATCGTCGCCCTCATCGGCGGCAGCGTGCTGAAGGGAGCCGGCTTGTCCGGACTGTGGAATCCGGCCGCGTTTTTGATCGTGATCGTCGGCACCATCGCGGCGATCCTGCTGCAGACGCCGATGGTGACGTTCAGGCGGGCGCTGCGGATCGCGCGCTGGGTGTTCCAGCCGCCGTCGCAGGACCGCAGCGCAGTCATCGGCAAGATCGTCGAGTGGAGCAGCGTCGCGCGCAAGCAGGGCCTGCTCGGCCTGGAGGCGGAGGTGCAGGCGCAGCCCGATCCGTTCCTGCGCAAGGGCTTGCAGATGGTCGTAGACGGGGTCGAGCCCGAGACCATCCGGCAGATGCTCGAGATCGAGCTGGCCGGCCAGGAACACAGCGACCTCGCCGCGGCCAAGGTGTTCGAGGGCATGGGTATCTACGCCCCGACCTTGGGCATCATCGGAGCGGTGCTGGGGCTGATGGCGGTCATGAAGAACCTGGCCGATCCAAGCAAGCTCGGCCAGGGCATCGCCGCGGCGTTCACCGCCACCATCTACGGCATCGGCGCGGCCAACCTGATGCTGCTGCCGATCGCCAGCAAGCTCAAGGGCGTGATCAACGGGCAGACCCAGGAACGCGACATGATCATCGAGGGCCTGATCGCGATCGCCCAGGGCGAGAACCCGCGCAACATCGAAGCCCGGCTCAACGGCTTCCTCCACTGAAGCCCTGCCATGGCCCGACGTCGCCACTCGCACGCAGAACACGTCAACCACGAAGCCTGGGCGATCCCCTATGGCGACCTGGTGACGCTGCTGCTCGCCTTCTTCGTGGTGATGTACGCGATTTCTTCGGTCAACGAGGGCAAGTACCGGATGATCGCCGATGCGCTGTCCTCGGCATTCGGCGGGCCGCCGCGCACGATCACGCCGGTGCAACTGGGCGCCACCCAGTTGCGCGGCTCCTCGTTCGACCGGCCCTCGATGCAGACCGCCGCGGCCAAAGCCGGGCCGGCCCCGGTCAACCCGATTGCCAACCTGCGCGTGCGCCAGATGCTCGACATGCCGTCGTTCGGCCGGCGCAGCGCGAGCGAGGAGCGCGCCGCCACGGCGGCGGCCCACACCGCCAGCGAGATCGTCGGACGCGACACCGTGCAGTTGCAGACGCTCGGCCAGCGCATCCAGGACGCGCTGTCGGAACTGGTGCGGCAGAAGCTGGTCACGGTGCGGCGCGGGGCGACCTTCCTGGAGGTCGAAATCCAGAGCGACATCCTGTTCGCCAGCGGTGTCGCGGTGCCCAACGCCTTCGCCACCAGCACCGTGCGCCGGCTGGCGGCGGTGCTGCATGGAGAAGGCGCGGCCGAGCTGGGCTTCGACCACGCCGTTCGTCGCGACTACCGCCCCCCTCCGAGCCCTTTGCGCGCCGCTCGGCACGCCTCGACCGCTGGGAGCGGCGGGGGGCGTGGCGTCCACCGCAGCTGCGGGAGCACGAAG
>JAHWKC010000232.1 GCA_019348095.1 Pseudomonadota bacterium
TCCCTCAGCGCGGTCGGCAATCGCGCTTCGAGAGCGTAAAGGCATAAGGGAGCTTGACTGCGAGACCTACAAGTCGAGCAGGTGCGAAAGCAGGCCTTAGTGATCCGGCGGTTCTGTGTGGAAGGGCCGTCGCTCAACGGATAAAAGGTACGCCGGGGATAACAGGCTTATCGCCCCCGAGAGTTCACATCGACGGGGCGGTTTGGCACCTCGATGTCGGCTCATCGCATCCTGGGGCTGGAGAAGGTCCCAAGGGTCCGGCTGTTCGCCGGTTAAAGCGGTACGCGAGCTGGGTTCAGAACGTCGTGAGACAGTTCGGTCTGTATCCGTCGTGGGCGTTGGAAGATTGATGGAAGCCGTCCTTAGTACGAGAGGACCGGGACGGACCGACCTCTGGTGTACCGGTTGTCGCGCCAGCGGCAGTGCCGGGTAGCTACGTCGGGACGGGATAACCGCTGAACGCATCTAAGTGGGAAGCCCCTCCAGAGATGAATCTTCCCTGGGGCCTTGAGCCCCCTTAAGGGCCGTGGGAGACGACCACGTCGATAGGCGGCAGGTGCAGGGCGCGTGAGCGCTACAGCCGAGCCGTACTAAGGGCCCGTGAGGCTTGACCGGTCCATTTGGCCGGTCCACATGAGCCACACACATGCGCTCTCCTGCTTCGGCCGAGAGCTGATCGTCCAAGAGAAGCAAGGCTTCGCTGCCTACCCAACACCCTGGTCTCTTTATGGCCGGTGGCTATGGCGCGGGGGATCCACCCGATCCCATCCCGAACTCGGAAGTGAAACGCACATGCGCCGATGGTAGTGTGGCCTAAGCCATGCAAGAGTAGGTCATCGCTGAGCATTTACACCAAAGGCCGGTTCCCGCAAGGGGACCGGCCTTTTTCTTGGGTTACTGCTGCCTGACGCAGCCGCCAGGAGGGGCCTTGCTTCGAGGGCGCCTTCTCTTGGGTGTAGGAGCGGCTTCAGCCGCGATCGGCAATACCGAACGCACAACGGATCGTCCGTTCGCGGCTGAAGCTGCTCCTACAAAAGCGCGGCGCCAACTGAGAGCCCGCCCCTTGGCTTCTGCTGCAGGAGGAGCGCCCCCGCGGGCGCGAGCTTTTACGACTACAGCACCTGAGGGGGCTCGCCGCCGACGATCACCACATCGGCCGCGCGTCGTGCGAACAGGCCGACGGTGACTACGCCGGGAATCTGGTTGAGCGCGGATTCGAGCGACAGCGGGTCCCTGATAGCCAGACCGTGCACGTCGAGGATGGCATTGCCGTTGTCAGTGACCACACCCTTGCCGCTGGCGTCCTGACGCCATACCGGCTGGCCGCCGGTGAGGCGGAGGATCTCGCGTGCCACCAGGCTGCGCGCCATGGGGATCACCTCGACCGGCAGCGGAAACTTGCCGAGCACGTCTACGCGCTTGCCCGGGTCGATGATGCAGACGAACCTGTCGCTGGACTCGGCAATGATCTTTTCGCGTGTGAGCGCGGCGCCGCCGCCCTTGATCAGACGTTTGTCCGGGTCGCACTCGTCGGCACCGTCGACATACAGCGCCAGCGGCCCGGCGCTGTTGAGCTCGAGTACCTCGATGCCAAGCGCGCGCAGGCGCTGGGTGCTCTGCTCCGAACTCGAGACAGTGCCCTTGATGCGATGCTTAATATCGGCCAGGGCGTCGATGAAATAGGCGACGGTCGAACCGGTGCCGACACCGACGATCATGCCGTCCTCCACGAAATCGATGGCTTTCTCGCCGGCCAGGCGCTTGGTTTCGGACATGGTCGTTGCTACTCGAGCGAAAGGAGATATTTGTATTGCGCCGCCGAGACCGGGAATACCGAAAGCCGGTTGCCGCGGCGGATCAGCGCGAATTCCTCGCCGAGCTGGTCGGCGTGGCGCTTGATCTCGTCAAGCGCAATGGTGCGCGAGAGCTTACGCTCGAACGCGATGTCGACCAGCTGCCAGCGTGGTTCCTCGCGCGAGCTTCTGGGGTCGTGGTAGTCGGACTTCGGATCGAATTGGGTCTCGTCCGGATACGCCTTGCTCGCCACCAGCGCGGTGCCGACGATGCCGGGGACGGCGGTGTTGGAATGGTAGAACAACACGCCGTCACCGAGCTTCATGCCGTCACGCATGAAGTTGCGCGCCTGGTAGTTGCGCACGCCGTTCCACGGTTCGGTGCCAACGCGTTGCAGGTCGTCGATGGAGAAAGCGTCCGGTTCGGACTTCATCAGCCAGTAGCGGCGGCGTGCACTCATTGGCATCTACTCATGCGGAGCTTCGTTGCAGTGATAGGTGGCCGATTCGGTGCACACCACATCAAGTTTGACGTCCCAGTCGGCCGGTTCGAGCGCAGTGGTGTACTGCGTATCGAATGCGGCGCCGACCAGCCACGGTGGCGCCGGGCGATGGTGCCGGGACGCGAAACTGCGATCGTACCAGCCGCCCCCCATGCCAAGCCGGTGACCGCGCGCATCGAAGCCGACCAGCGGCATTACCGCAAGCGCCAGATCGTCGGGCTGGAGCAGCGAGCCGGCGGTGACATCTGGCTCGGGAATGCCGTAGCGGTTGCTGACCAGCGCATCGCCCGGGCGCCACGGGGCGAAGCGCAGACCGCCATCCTCGTGCAGCACCGGCAGGCAATAGATACATTCGCGCGGAAGTCCGAGCTGCCAGACGTGCAGGGCGACCTCGCCGTCGGTGGCCCAGTAGCCGGCGACGTAGCCCGACTGTGGTGCGAACGACAGGCTCAACAGCTGGGTGGCGAGCCGCTCCGCGGCGGCGATTCGTGCGGCGGCAGGCAAAGCGCGACGGCGCGCCCGCAGTTCCTCGCGCAGTTGTCGGCGATGCGCCGTGCGGTCAACGGTCATCCAACGCGATCCGGAAGCGACGGGTCTGGGCGCCTGCGGGTGATGCGGGCAGACGCAAAAACGAACAGCGCCACCAGGGCGCTGTTCGTGAAAAATGAAAGTCCTCCGCCGATGGCGATGCGCGCGAAACGACCTTGAACCCGTGGTTCAAGTGGGGACGCTTGGAGGCCGTCGGGCTTCCCGCTACGAGGCGGACCTGCACTCCGGGCTTCCGCTGCGCCCCCGCGGTCGCAATTAAGGGACAAGGCGAATGTTTGCGCACGCCGTCGTCCACAGCAGAGGACGTGCGCGGATTATACCGCGCCGCCTGCGCGCGGCGACTCCGTTCGTCGGGTACGGTGCAGTCCTGATTCATGTGTCGAGGCAAACGCTGGGAGCGGCTCCAGCTGGCATCGGCTTCATCAATCGCGGCCGATGTTCGATCGCGGCTGAAGCCGCTCCTACAGGGGCGGGATGTCACCGCGGTGCGCTGTCGAACAGGCCGTCCAGCTTGCGGTTCAAGTCGCCAATGGTGCGGGTGAGCTCGCGGTCGCGGTCTTCGCCTTCGTCGCGCAGCTGTTGCAACTCGTGGGCAAAATTGAGTGCGGCCAGCACCGCCACGCGATCCAGCGCAGCCATGCGATTGCTGCCGCGGATCTCGCGCATCTTGCTGTCGAGCAGCTTGGCGGCGCTCAGCAGGCTGTCGCGCTCGGCCGGTTCGCAGCCCACGGTGTATTCGCGGTCGAGCAGGCGGATGACGACCGGCTGGCTGTTGCTCACGTGTGCTGCTCCAGCGACTTCAAGCGGGCAATCATCGCCTCCACCCGGGTGCGGGCTTGTTCATTCTTGGCCAGCAGCGCCGAGCGTTCGCCGGAGAGTTGCTCCTGCTGTTGCCGCAGGCTGCGATTCTCGTCGCTGAGTCGCCGGCCGCGTTCGGCCAGCTGATCGACGCGGGCGACCAGCGACTGCAATTGTGCGAGGAGTTCGGCGCGATCCATCCGCGCAAGATAGCAGCGCGCCGCGGCCGGTCAAGCCGGAGGTGCCGACTGCTCCCTCGCTTGTGCAGCAGGGCAGCTCCGGGCGGACTGCGTTTGCTGCGGGCCCGCTCCTGGTCCGCGGCTGCGTCGCCCTCTGTCCCGCTGCGGCGCAAGGGGAGGGGAGGCTCGGAGCGATACCCTCAACCGGCGTCGCTGGAAGCTTCGGTTAGGACCTGGCGCAAGCTGGTCGATGCAGCAGCGGCAGGCCAGCGGCGCAGGAACTCCAGGCACGCCTGGGCGTCGAGCGGCCGCGCCAGCCAGAATCCCTGGATCTCGTTGCAGCCGTGCTCGCGCAGGAACTCCACCTGCCCCGCCGTCTCCACCCCTTCGGCAATGACGTTCAGCCCCAGCGAATGCGCCATGGTGATGACGGTGCTGGTGATCGCCTCGTCGTCGGCATCGTGGGTGAGATCGTCGATGAATTCCTTGTCGATTTTCAGCGTGGTGATCGGCAGGCGCTTGAGGTAGGCCAGCGATGAGTAGCCGGTGCCGAAGTCGTCGATCGCCAGTCCGACGCCGATTTCACGAAAGCGCTGCAGCACGCTGCCGGTGTGCTCGGCGTTGGTCATGATCACGCTTTCGGTGAGTTCCAGTTCGAGGCACTCCGGCGGCACCCCGGTACTTTCGAGCACCCG
>JAHWKC010000233.1 GCA_019348095.1 Pseudomonadota bacterium
TCTCCGCCCTTGCCCTTCCAGTCGCCGAGCGCCTTTTCGAGCGCGGCCTTGGCCTCGTCGGGCGTGACGTCGCCCGCGACGGCGACCGTCACCCGGTCGGGCCTGAAGTTCACGTCGTAGAACGCGCGGAGCGAGCCGGGCGTCGCGGCGCGCAGGGCCTCGGCCGTGCCGAGGAGGGTCCTCGCGTAGGGGTGATCGTCCGGGTAGAGGGCCGAGGCGACGGCGAAGCCGAGCAGCGCGGCCGGCACGTCCTTCTGCTGCTCGAGGGCGGTCAGGCGCCGGGCGCGCTGGCGCTCGACCTCGGCGGGGGCAAAGCGCGGGTTTTTGACCACGTCGGCGGCGAGGGCGAGCGCCTCGTCGAGGCGGCGGCGGTAGAGGTTCGGGTCGAGGTCGCCCAGGCACGGCGACAGGCAGCGGCCCATCTGCCCGTAGACCGCCGGGTGCCGGCGGCGGTGCAGCGCGCGCCCGCAGTGGCGCAGCGCGAAGAGCGAGTCGAGCTGCTCCTTCAGCTCGACCGCGGCGGCGCGGCCGCGCAGCGGCCGGCGCTGCAGCCGCCGCACGAGGGTGGCCAGCGCCACCGTCGGCTCCGCGAGGAAGTCGCGGCAGCTCGGCGGGAAGCAGATCTCGCGCAGGATGCGCGGGAGGCCGAGCTGGCGCAGCACGTTCGCGACGTCGGAGCCGTTGACGCGGTCGGGCGAGTCGAGCACGATCGACGCGGTGCGGGCCGGGAAGCGGCGCGCGTACTCACCGGCGACCGTCGCGCCGTAGGAGACGCCGTAGAGCGTGAGCTTCTCCACGCGCAGGGCCGCGCGCACGTCCTCGAGGTCGAGCGCGGTCTCGCGCGCCTGGAGGCCGGCCTCCGCGAGCGCCGCGCGCCACAGCGGCTCGGTCCTCGCCGTCACCTCCTGGAGCGCGACGACGTCGGCGCTCACGGCGGCGAGGACGGCCGCCTGCTCGGCTGCGGCCACAACCGGCGCGTGCAGGAGAACGACCCGTCGGTGCACGGCGAAACCGACGCGTTCCGCAGGGCCGGTCGCCAGCGCCGCTACCGCGACACGATCATGGTCACCACGCTGGCCCCGTGCTGGTACTGCAGCGGACTGGTGCGTCAGTTCAACATCGGTACCGTCGTGGTCGGCGAATCGGTGAATTTCCGCGGCGGCATCGACTGGCTGCGCGAGAACGGCACCGAGGTGATCGACCTCAACGATGCCGGATGCATCGCGATGCTCGGCGACTGGATCGCCGCAAACCCGGAGGTGTGGAACGAGGATATCGGCGAGGATTGAGCCACGCCTGAGGTCGATTTCCGTAGGCTGGGCTGCCCAGCCCAGCGCTCACGGCATCCGGGCTGCTGGGCTTGGCAGCCCAGCCGACGACAGCAATGCGCGCCTTGAGCCCGCGAGTCGCTGGCTCGGGCGCTACAGGATGTAGCGGCTCAGATCCGGGTCCTGCACCAGCTCGCCCAGGTGCTCATCGACATAGGCGCGGTCGATGCTGACCGAATGGCCGTCGCGGTCGGGGGCTTCATAGCTGAGCGTGTCGAGCAGGCGTTCCAGCACCGTGTGCAGGCGCCTCGCGCCGATGTTCTCCTGTCGCTCGTTGACGGTGGCGGCGATCTCGGCAAGACGGTCGATCGCGTCGTCGGTGAACTTCAGGTCCACGCCCTCGGTCTTGAGCAGCTGCACGTACTGCAGCGTCAGCGCCGCCTTGGGCTCGGTCAGGATGCGGACGAAGTCGCCCTTGCTCAGCGCGCTGAGCTCGACCCGGATCGGGAAGCGCCCCTGCAGTTCGGGAATCAGGTCCGAAGGCTTGGCCAGGTGGAATGCGCCGCTGGCAATGAACAGGATGTGGTCGGTCTTGACCGCGCCGTACTTGGTGCTGACGGTGGAGCCCTCGACCAGCGGCAGCAGGTCGCGCTGCACCCCTTCGCGGCTGACATCGCCACCGGACACACCCGACTCGCCGCGCTTGGCGACCTTGTCGATCTCGTCGATGAAGACGATGCCGTGCTGTTCGCAGGACTCGATCGCCGCCTCGCGCACGTCGTCCTCGTTGACCAGCCGGCCGGCTTCTTCCTCGATCAGTTGCGGGCGCGCGGACTTGATCGACAGCGTCTTCTTGTGGGTCTTGGCGCCGGCGACCTGCGAGAACATCTGCCGCAGCTGCTGGCCCATCTCTTCCATGCCCGGCGGCGCCATGATGTCGACGCCAACGTTGACCGCGGTCTCGATCTCGATTTCGCGCTCGTCAAGCTCACCGGCGCGCAACTGCCGGCGCAGCTTGATCCGGGTTTCGGACTCGCGCGCCGACGGCTCGGCACCGATGTCGACCGTGGTGGTGGTCTGACTGGTCGCACCGAAACCAAAGCCGGAGGGCTGCCGCTCGCGGCCGGGAAGCAGCGCATCCAGGATGCGGTCCTCGGCGCGCTCCTCGGCCTGGGTACGCACGCGCGCCTTGGCCTGCTCGCGATACAGCTTGACCGCGGTGTCGGCCAGGTCGCGGATGATCTGCTCGACGTCCTTGCCGACGTAGCCAACCTCGGTAAAGCGGGTGGCCTCGACCTTGACGAACGGCGCATTGGCCAGCGTCGCCAGGCGCCGCGCGATCTCGGTCTTGCCGACGCCGGTGGGGCCGATCATCAGGATGTTCTTGGGCATGACCTCATTGCGCAGCTCGGGCTCGAGCTGCATCCGGCGCCAGCGGTTGCGCAGCGCGATAGCGACCGCGCGCTTGGCGTCGTGCTGGCCGACGATGTGGCGGTCGAGCGCCTGCACGATTTCGCGCGGGGTCATGGTGGCGTTGTTGTTTTCGGTCTTGTTCGGCATGTCGATCCAAAGGGTTGTCGTCCCCCTTCTCCTGCGTGCGGGAGAAGGTGCCCGAAGGGCGGGTGAGGGCAAGCGCCTCCGCAGTCACGGCACAACCGCCGATTCGCGCGCCCTCACCCCAACCCTCTCCCGCAGGCGGGAGAGGGGCGAAAATCAGAGTTCCTCGACCACCACGTTGCCATTGGTGTAGATGCACACGTCCCCGGCGATGCTGATCGCCTCAGTGGCGATGGTGCGTGCGTCCAGCTGGGTATGCGCCATCAGCGCGCGCGCGGCCGACAGGGCGTACATGCCGCCCGAACCGATCGCGATGATCCCGTCCTCGGGCTCGATCACATCGCCGGTGCCACTGATGATCAGCGAGGTCTCTTTGTCAGCGACGGCGAGCAGCGCCTCGAGCTTGCCGAACCGGCGTTCGGTGCGCCAATCCTTGGCCATCTCGACCGCGGCGCGCTGCAACTGCCCGTGCTTCTCGAGCTTGGCCTCGAACAACTCGAACAGCGTGAACGCATCGGCCGCGGCGCCGGCAAACCCGGCCAGCACCTGGTTGTCGCGGCCGAGCCGGCGCACCTTGCGCGCGTTGCCCTTCATCACCGTGTTGCCAAGCGTGACCTGGCCGTCGCCGGCGACGGCGACGTGCTCGCCGCGGCGCACCGAGACGATCGTGGTGGCATGAAAGCGAGTCGGGTTGTGGCTGGGATCCATGCGGCCTCCGGAGGTGTCCCGTCGAGGTGGGGACGACCGTGAAGGCTTCAAGAGCGAGGAAAGAGGGAAGAGAAATGAGGAGCGAGAGAAAGCAGCGCCAGCCACCTCTCACTCCTCACTCCTCACTTCTCATTCCTCACTTCTCACTTCCCGCTCCTCCGCTTGGCCCGCGGATGCGCGGCGTCGTAGACCTTGGCCAGGTGCTGGAAATCCAGGTGGGTATAGATCTGGGTGGTGGCGATGTCGGCGTGGCCGAGCAGTTCCTGCACGCCGCGCAGGTCGCCGGAGGATTCCAGGATGTGGCTGGCGAAGGAGTGCCGCAGCAGGTGCGGGTGCACGCGTTTGAACAGGCCCTGGCGCTGGGCCAGGAGGCGGATGCGCAACTGCACCGCGCGTGGCGTGATCGGGCCACCGCCGCGGCCGGGAAATACCGGTGCGTCGTTGCCAGCGGCGGTCAGGCCGACGCTCACCGACGATGCACCCGCGTGCTGCGCCACATTGCGCAGCGCCTCGTCGATGACGGCGATGACCTCGTAACGCACGTCGGCTGTCAGGTCGACGACTGTCGAGGCGGTGAACTCACACGGAATGAGATGCTCGGAAGCGAATGCCCGGCAGCGGTCCCCCAGCACCTGGGCGAGCGGGCGGTCCGGCTGGCCGCGGAGATGGGGCTGCCCCGGAGCGACGCGTCCTGGCGCGCCCGGGAGACCGCGTTCGCCGCGCTGGCCCGGCTGGGGTCGCGCGCGCTCGGCCGCAGCGACTCCCGCACGGCCGAGCGGCTGCTGGCCCGCGCTCACGAGACGGTCGAGCGCGGCCTGCTGGGTGGGGAGCTCGGCCCCGAGGGACGCGCCTGGCTGCTGCGTGCCGACGCGGAGCACAGCCGCGTCACGGCTCCCGGCAGCGTCGAGCTGTGGCAGCGCGCTCTGCAGGAGTTCGGCTACGGCCACCGGTACGAGCAGGCCCGCTCCGGCGCC
>JAHWKC010000234.1 GCA_019348095.1 Pseudomonadota bacterium
AGCCGTTCGCCGGCGATAGTGTCGCGGACAATCTCAACCCGGTCGGGCGGGTCTACTACGGTGCTTCGTCGCAGATCTGCGTGCCGGTGTCGCTGGCCCGCAACGGGCCGGCGCTCGGCGCCCAGGCCGGCGAGGCGCGGCTGAGCGCGGTGATGACCGAGGCCGGCTTCGGCCGCTTCCGCCGCGCCGCGCAGACGCCGTTCAACCTGGTGCTGGAGGCGCGTCCGTAGCGGCGAGTCTTCGGGTGTGGCGAACGGTTGGGCTGCCCTCTGCTGCGCGGTCGTAACCGGGGGCTCGTGGGCGTGCCGGTTTTGGTTCGCGGCTGAAGCCGCTCCTACAGGGGTGCCGGAGGAGTCTTTACCAATGTCGCTGACGGGGCGCGGCCGGCGCATCGGCTAAAATCCCGCTCCTGATGCCATCCCCCACCTCCCCCAACCCGCCGCTGCCGAGGCCGGGCCAGCAGCGCGCCTGGTGGCGTGCGCCGGCGTCCGCCTCCGCCCTTGCGTTCCACATCGCCCAGGCCGCGACCGCGCACGACGGCCCGCTGCTCGCGATCGCGCGCGACAACCACAGCGCACACCAGCTCGAAACCGACCTGCGCACCCTGCTCGGCGCTCAGGCCGCGCACGACGGCAAGGTGCCGGTGCTGCCCTTCCCGGATTGGGAGACCCTCCCCTACGACGTCTTCAGCCCGCACCCGGACATCGTCAGCCAGCGCCTGGCGGCGTTGCACCGCTTGCCCACGCTCAAGCAGGGGATCGTGGTGGTACCGGTGCAGACGCTGCTGCAAAGACTGGCGCCGCTGCGGCACGTGGTCGGCGGCAGCTTCGACGTGCGCGTCGGCCAGCGGCTCGACCTGGATGCGGAAAAACGGCGGCTCGAATCGGCCGGTTACCGGCACGTGCCGCAGGTGCTCGACCCGGGCGATTTCGCGGTGCGCGGCGGCCTGCTCGATGTGTACCCGATGGGCGCGGACACGCCGTTCCGGGTCGAACTGCTCGACGATGAAATCGACACCATCCGCGGCTTCGATCCGGAAACCCAGCGCTCGCTCGAGCGGATCGACGCGGTGCACCTGCTGCCGGGACGCGAGCTGCCGCTGGACGAGGCCTCGGTCAAGCGCGCATTGGATGCGTTACGGGAGCGCTTCGACCTCGACACCCGGCGCAGCGCGCTGTACCAGGACCTCAAGGCCGGCGCCGCGCCGGCCGGCATCGAGTACTACCTGCCGCTGTTTTTCGAGCGGGACCGTCGCGACGGCCTGGGCCAGACCGCCACCCTGTTTGACTACCTGGGTGACAACGTGCTGCCGGTGATCGCCGCCGGCGCGCTGGAGGCGGCCGAGCATTTCTGGAAGCAGACCGGCGAGCGCTACGAGCAACGCCGCCACGATGTCGAGCGGCCGGTGCTGCCGCCGGGCGAGCTGTACCTGTCGCCCGATGCGTTGCGCGAGCGCTTCAATCACGGCGACCGCATCGAAGTCTGCAACCAGACCCATGCCCAGCACGAACGCGCGCAGGCGCTGGGCACCCAGGCCGCGCCGGACCTGCCGATCACCGCCCGCGACCACGCCCCCGCCGACGCGCTGAAGTCGTTCCTCGCCAGCTATCCCGGCCGCGTGCTGATCGCGGCCGATTCGCCCGGCCGGCGCGAGGCGCTGCTCGAACTGCTGCAGGCCGCCGACCTGCGGCCGGACGTGCTGCCGGACTGGCCGGCGTTCGCCCCTCCCCCTCTCCTGCAAGGAGATGGACTCAGCAAATTCGCCATCGCGGTCGCCCCGTTCGATGACGGCTTCGCGCTCACCGAGCCGCCGCTGGCGATCCTCACCGAACGCCAGCTGTTCCCCGAGCGCGCCAGCCTGCCGCGCCGCCGCAAGCGCGCCGGGCGCGAGCCTGAAGCGATCATCCGCGACCTCGGCGAGCTCACCGACGGCGCGCCGATCGTGCACGAGGACCACGGCGTCGGCCGCTACCGCGGACTGGTCACGCTGGAAGCCGGCGGCGAGAAGAACGAATTTGTCGAGATCGAATACGCCAAGGGCGACCGCCTGTACGTGCCGGTCGCGCAGCTGCACCTGATCAACCGCTATTCCGGCGCGTCGGTCGAGACCGCGCCGCTGCATTCACTCGGCGGCGAACAATGGACCAAGGCCAAGCGCAAGGCGGCCGAGAAAGTCCGCGACGTCGCCGCCGAACTGCTCGAGATCCAGGCCAAGCGCCAGGCCCGCGCCGGGCTGGCGATCGACATCGACCGCGCGATGTACGAGCCGTTCGCCGCCGCGTTCCCGTTCGAGGAAACCCCCGACCAGCACGCCGCGATCGAGGCGGTGATCCGCGACCTGCAGAGCAGCCAGCCGATGGACCGGGTGGTCTGCGGCGACGTCGGCTTCGGCAAGACCGAGGTCGCGGTGCGAGCCGCGTTCGCCGCCGCCGCGGCCGGCAAGCAGGTTGCGGTGCTGGTGCCGACCACGCTGCTGGCCGAACAGCACTACCGCAACTTCCGCGACCGCTTTGCCGACTGGCCGCTCAAGGTCGAGGTGCTGTCGCGCTTCAAGACCGCCAAGGAGATCAAGGCCGAACTGGAAAAGGCCGCCGACGGCAGCATCGACGTGATCGTCGGCACCCATCGGCTGCTGCAGAAGGACGTCCATTTCAAGGACCTCGGCCTGGTCATCGTCGACGAGGAACAACGCTTCGGCGTGCGCCAGAAGGAGGCGCTCAAGGCGATGCGCGCCAACGTCCACCTGCTGACGCTGACCGCCACCCCGATCCCGCGCACGCTCAACATGGCCATGGCCGGGCTGCGCGACCTGTCGATCATCGCCACCCCGCCGGCGCACCGCCTGGCGGTGCAGACCTTCGTAGTGCCGTGGGACGACGCGCAACTGCGCGAGGCGTTCCAGCGCGAGCTCTCGCGCGGCGGCCAGGTCTACTTCCTGCACAACGACGTCGAAAGCATCGGCCGGATGCAGCGCGAGTTGCAGGAGCTGGTGCCGGACGCGCGCATCGGCGTCGCCCACGGCCAGATGCCCGAGCGCGAACTGGAGCGGGTGATGTTCGACTTCCACAAGCAGCGCTTCAACGTGCTGCTGTGCACTACGATCATCGAGTCGGGCATCGACATCCCCAACGCCAACACCATCATCATGAACCGCGCCGACAAGTTCGGCCTGGCCCAGATGCACCAGCTGCGCGGCCGCGTCGGCCGCTCGCACCATCGCGCCTACGCGTACCTCGTCGTGCCCGACAAGCGCTCGATCAGCAGCGATGCGAAGAAGCGCCTCGATGCGATCGCGGCGATGGACGAGCTGGGCGCCGGCTTCACCCTGGCCACCCACGACCTGGAAATCCGCGGCGCCGGCGAACTGCTCGGCGAGGACCAGAGCGGGCAGATGGCCGAGGTCGGCTTCAGCCTCTACACCGAGCTGCTGGAGCGCGCGGTGCGCTCGATCAAACGCGGCGAACTGCCCGACATCGACGGCACCCAGTCCCGTGGCGCCGAGGTCGAGTTGCACGTCCCGGCACTGATCCCGGAGGACTACCTGCCCGACGTGCACACCCGCCTGACCCTGTACAAGCGCATCAGCGGCGCGCGCGACATCGAGGAACTGCGCGAACTGCAGGTCGAGATGATCGACCGTTTCGGCCTGCTGCCCGATCCGGCCCGGTACCTGTTCGCGATCGCCGAACTGAAGCTGCAGGCCACCGCGCTGGGCATCCGCAAGCTCGACATCGGCGAGAAGAGCGGCCGCGTGCAGTTCACCGACAAACCCGCGGTCGATCCGATGGCGATCATCCAGCTGATCCAGGGCCAGCCCAAGCTCTACCAGATGGACGGCCCGGACAAACTCAAGCTCAAACTGGAGCTGCCCGACGCCCCCGCCCGCCTCGCCGCCGCCAAAGGCCTGCTGCTGATGCTGGGCAAGTCCAGCGCGTAGAGCGGAGCTTGCTCCGCTGCAGCTGGCCGCCGAGCCGCAGGCCGATCGGCTTTGGCGACCTTTACATCACGCCGGCGCTTGGCGATTCGGCCACGGGCACAGTCGTTCCTACCGGTCCAGCGGACTCAACACCCCACCCGCGCCGCGCCCCAGCACATGCGTGTAGATCTGCGTGGTCTTGACATCCTTGTGCCCGAGCAGCTCCTGCACCGTGCGGATGTCGTAGCCGGCCTCCAGCAGGTGCGTGGCGAACGAGTGGCGCAGGACGTGGGGGCTCACGCGCTTCTCGATGCCCGCCGTCTGCACGTGCTGCCGCAGGATCTTCCACACGCCCATCCGCGTCAGCGGTCCGCCGCGCGCGTTCAGGAACACGCGGCCCTCGCTCTTGCCGCGGTCCAGCACCGGCCGCGTCTCGCGCAGATAGATGGAGAGCGCGCCGATCGCCCGCCGCCCCACCGGCACCATCCGCTCCTTGGCGCCCTTGCCGAATACGGAGGCGAACTCGTCGTCCAGGTGCAGGTTGCGGATGCGCAGGTCCGTCAA
>JAHWKC010000235.1 GCA_019348095.1 Pseudomonadota bacterium
GATACCGCGACTCCTGCACCTGCGCCTGCCACGGGTGGTCGGCGCCGGCGCCGGCCACCTTGAGCACCTGCACGGTGCGGTTGGAATAGAACGCCGCACGGCGCAGCATGTCCAGGAACTGGTCCTCGCTGACCAGCCCGGTGCACGAGAACGTCGCGAACAGCCCGCCGGGCTTGACCACGCTCATCGCCAGCTTGTTCATGTCGAGGTACTTCTTCAGCGCCGGGATCACCTGCTCGCGGTCGCGGGTCATCTTGGCCGGGTCGAGGATCACCACGTCGAACTGCTCGCCGGCGTTGCCGGCATCGCGCAGCCACGGAAAGATGTCGGCCTGCACGAACTTGATCTGCGCGTGGTTGAGCTTGGCGTTGCCCTTGGCGATCGCGAGCACATCGGCATCGATGTCGACGCCCACCACTTCCTCGGCGCCGCCGCGCGCCTTGGCATACACCGCAAAGCCGCCGGTGTTGCAGCACAGGTCCAGCACGCGCTTGCCGGTGACCTGCCGCGACAGCCACTCGCGGTTCTCGCGTTGGTCGGCGAAGAACCCGGTCTTGTGCGCGCCGGCCGGGTCGGCGCGGAACCGGACGCCGTACTCGGTGATCACGCTGGGCTCGGGCGCCTGCGTGCCGCGGAAGTCGAAGCTCTCCTGCTTCTGCACGTGCTCGTCGGCGAACATGTGGAAGCGGCAGCCGGGGAACTGCTCGCGCAAGGCGGCCTGGATCCACTCGCGGTGGCGGAACGCCCCGGCGCTGAAGAATTCCAGCACCAGCAGGTCGGCGTAGCGGTCGACCACCAGCCCGCTGATGCCGTCGCCCTCGCTGTGCACCACGCGCCAGGCATCGCTGACCTCGTCGAGCCGGAGCACGTCGCGGCGCAGCGATACCGCGGCGGCGATCTTGCGCGCGAACCAGCCGGCATCGACCTCGACATCGCGGTCGGTCTCGAGCATGCGCAAGGCGATGCGCGAGTGGCCGTTGTAGAAACCACGGCCGATCCATTCGCCGTCGACGCCCACAACTTCGACGATCTGGCCGGACTTCGGCCGGGTGGCGGGTTTTTCGACCAGACGCTGGAAGATCCACGGGTGGGTGGATTTCCAGGCGTTCTTGAGGCGGACGGTCGGGGTGTCGGTGTGGGTCGAGTTCATCACCGCATTCTACGTGCCCATGCCGGTTCCTCATGATCTGTAGGAGCGGCTTCAGCCGCGATAACGCCATCCCGGACACAGGCGCACGGCCGCCCCGGCCTTGATTACCGCGCACCCGCCGCCACCCTCTGAGGCATGCACCTGCCCGGCCACGACGACAGCGCCAATCTCCCCGACCAGCGCAGCGCCGACCGGCGGCTGTGGCTGCGCGCGTTCAATCTCAGCCTGGCCTTCGTGCTGCTGCTGACCGCGGTGTTCAGCGCGCAAGGCAGTTTCGAGCTGCGCCCCTGGACGGTGCAGCCGTGGTCGATGACTGGGTGGCTCGGCCTGCTGACCGCGCCGCTGCTGCACGGCTCCTTCGAGCACCTGGCGACCAATGCGATTTCCCTGCTGATGCTCGGTACGCTGGCCGGCGGCATGTACCCGCGCGCGACGCTGCGCGCACTGCCGCTGATCTGGCTCGGCTCCGGCTTGGCGGCGTGGCTGCTGGGGGAGGCCGGCTCGCACCATCTGGGCGCCAGCGGCCTGACCCACGGGCTGATGTTCATGGTGTTCGTGCTCGGCCTGCTGCGCCGCGACCGCCCGGCGGTGGCGGCGGCGATGATCGCGTTCCTGCTGTACGGCGGCATGCTGCTGACGATCCTGCCGCGCGAGCCCGGGGTGTCGTGGCAGGCGCACCTGGGCGGCGCCATCGGGGGTGTGATCGCGGCGGCGATGCTGCGCCGGCGCGACCCGCCGCTGGCGCGCAAGCGCTACAGCTGGGAAGACGAGGACGAGGACGGCGGCATCGGCGAGCGGGACCGCGACGAACTGGAGCCGCCGCCGCCAGAGGACGTACCGGTGCTGTGGGACCGTCCGGCGCCGACGCAACAGGGGCAGGTACTGCCATTCCGCGCACCGCGCCGGTCCGACAGCGCCGACTGAGCGCGTCGAAAACCGTCAGCGCAGGTCAGGAGGACACCGCTGGTCGGTAATATCGACCGCTCGTCGTATAAAATTGCGACTCCCGTCACGATCGCGTGAAGCGGGGGTAGTGTCTGGTTCCGGACACTCCCGCCGCTTCGCGGGGCTCACGCTCGATCGATTCGAGGTGCCGATGATGTCGAACCACGCCGAGGTATGCGCGATCGTGTTCTCCCCTTCGCAGTGCAGTGACATGCCCCAGCCCGACCGGTTCCAGGTCGAACTGACCCACCGCGACGGCGGCCCGCCGGACACCCCGATCAGCGGCGTCGGCCAGTCCTACCACAGCCCTGAAGCGGCACTTGCCGCGGTCCTGCCGCACGCGCGCAGCTACGCCGAGCGCGCCTGCAACGCCATGTGGCTGCGCATCCGCGACGCCCAGTCGCAGCCGGTGTTCGGCACGCTGCTGCCCTGAGTGCCGCGCTGAATGCTGCCCCCCGGGGCTCATCCCGGCAACGGCAACCCGCGAAACGCCTTGACCGTGCGCAGCACGAAGCTCGAATTGACGTCGGCCACCCCGGCCTGGTTAAGCAGGCGGTCGAGCAGGAAACGCGAGAAATGCTCCAGGTCGCGCACCGCGACCTGGAGCAGGTAGTCCATGTCGCCGGTCAGCGCGTGGCAGGCCACCACCTCGTCCCAGCCGTCGACGAAATCACTGAAGGCCCGCACCGATTCGCTGTCGTGTCGGCTCAACTGCACCCGCACGAACGCCTGCAGGCCGAGCCCGAGCCGCTCGGGGTCGACCTCGGTGCGGTAGCCGGCGATCACGCCCTCACGCTCCAGCCGCTGCACGCGGCGCAGGCAGGCCGAGGCGGACAGGTGCACGCGCTCGGCCAACTCGGCGTTGGTCAGGCGCGCGGCGCGCTGCAGTTCGGCCAATAGCAGCATATCGGTGCGGTCGAGGCTGGTGTGGGGCATGTTCATGCGCTCCGGGTGCTAACTGCGCAACAATCATGCGCGAAGCGCCGTGCGCTTCACAACAACGCAATCCGATTGCACACGTTTGCCGCTAAAGTGAAGCTTTCGTAGGAGCGACGTGAGTCGCGACCACGTGCCTCGGCCTCGCAGCATCGCCCGCCTGCGATCGCGACTCACGTCGCTCCTACACTCGAGTCAGGAGGTCGTCCCATGGAATCACCCAAGCGCGTCGAATCCCAGCTCACCGACAAGGGCTACGTGCCGGTCTACACCACCGCCATCGTCGAGCAGCCCTGGGACAGCTACAGCGAAACCGACCACCGCGTCTGGGCGCAGCTGTTCGAGCGCCAGCGCGAGGTCCTGGTCGGCCGCGCCAGCGACGAGTTCCTCCATGCGCAGGAGGCGATGGGCATGACCGCCGACCGCATCCCGCGTTTCGACGATCTCAACGAGGTGCTGCGCGAGGCGACCGGCTGGGAGCTGATCGGCGTGCAGGGGCTGCTGCCGGAGCTGGACTTCTTCGACCACCTCGCCAACCGCCGCTTCCCGGTGACCTGGTGGATCCGCTCGCCCGAGCAGATGGACTACCTGTCGGAGCCGGACCTGTTCCACGACCTGTTCGGCCACGTGCCGCTGCTGATGAACCCGGTGTTCGCCGACTACATGGAAGCCTACGGCCGCGGCGGGGTGAAGGCGCACGGCATCGGCGGCGACGCACTGGTCAACCTGACACGGTTGTACTGGTACACGGTCGAGTTCGGCCTGATCAGGCAGAACGACGGGCTGCGTATCTACGGTAGCGGCATCGTCTCCAGCAAGGGCGAGTCGATCCACTGCCTGGAATCGGACGCACCCAACCGGCTCGGATTCGAGCTGGAGCGGATCATGCGCACGCGCTACCGCATCGACACCTTCCAGAAGACCTACTTCGTGATCGACAGCTTCGAGCAACTGATGGAAGCGACCGGGCCGGACTTCAGCCCGATCTACGACAAGCTCGCGCAACTCGACTCGATCCCGGCCGGCAACGTGCTCGCCACCGACACGGTCTACAACCGCGGCACCGGCGAAGGCTGGCCCACCGACGCCGACGTGTAGGGCCGGGCGCCGGAACGCAAAACCGTAGGAGCGCCCCATGGGCGCGAATGCGAATCGGCCAAGCGCGGTAGTCCGGTTTCAATCGCGGCCATGGGCCGCTCCTACAAAAACGCCCGATGACTCCGTAGAGCCGAGCTTGCTCGGCTGCGCATTCGATCTACGACAAGCTCGCGCAACGCGAGTCGATCCCACCCGGCAGCCTGCTGACCCCCGACACGGTCTACAACCGCGGCACCGGCGCGGGCTGGCCCACCGGCGCCGACGCCTGACGCGGGCGCGGCGCCCAGCGCCGGTCGAGCCAGAGCTTGGCCACCCCGGCCAGCA
>JAHWKC010000236.1 GCA_019348095.1 Pseudomonadota bacterium
CGAGCCGCCGCCGATCCCGCCGATTCCGGAGCCGTCGGCCGCCGCGATCGAGCTGCCGCCGGGTTACCAGGCCGAGGTCGTCATAAGCCATCTGACCTATCCGTCCACCGTTGCGTTGGATGATGCCGGCAACCTGTATGTGGCCGAATCCGGCTACGTCTACGGCGATCCTTCCGCGCCCGCGCGCATCTGGCGGGTGGGGGGCGACGGCGGTCTGCAGCTACTGGTGGGCGAAGGCCTTAACGGCCCGATCACCGATCTGCTCTGGCATCGCGGTCAATTATTCGTCTCGCACCGCGGCAAGGTCTCCATTGCCGGGCCGGACGGCTTGCGCGACATCGTGACCGGCCTGCCCAGCCACGGCGATCACTTCAACAACCAACTCGCGGTGGGACCCGACGGCAAGATCTACATGGGGCAGGGCACCGCGACCAATTCCGGCGTCGTCGGCGTGGACAACTGGGCGATGGGTTGGCTCAAGCGGTATCCCCGCTTTCACGACACCCCGGCGCAGACGATCCAGTTGCGCAATGTCGACATCCTGAGTTTGAACCCGATGGTCCTGACAGTTGGCAAGAAGCCGCCGATGGCCACGACCGGGGCATTCCAGGCGTTCGGCGAGAACGACAAGGAGACGGTCCAGGGCGCAGTGAAAGCCAATGGCGCGGTGCTCCGCTTCGACCCCGACGGAAGCGGTCTGGAGGTGTATGCCTGGGGTCTGCGCAATCCCTACGGGCTGGCCTGGACCGGCGATGGCAGGCTCATCAGCGCGGAAAACGGATTCGACGATCGCGGCAGCCGGCCGGTCGACAATGCGCCCGACACGCTATGGGAAATCCGCCAGGGCGCATGGTACGGCTGGCCGGACTACGCCTCGGGCATGCCGGTGACAGACGCACGATTCCAGCCTTCGGACAAACCCGACAACGGCATGCTGATGGCCGAGCACCCGCCGCTGCAGCAGCCTTTCCTGAGGCGGCCGCCGCATTCGGCGGTGACCCAGCTTGCGCTGTCGACCAGTCCGGACTTCGGCCACGCAGGTCACCTGTTCCTGGGCGAGTTCGGGGACATGGCCCCGCTCACCGGGCAGGTCGATCGCCCGACCGGGTTCGGTGTGTTCCGGATCGACCCGGCCACCAAACAGGTGCAGCCGTTCGCGCGGACCAAGTCCGACGCGCTAGGACCGAAGGGACTGGAATACATCGCCACCGCGGGCCTGAAGCGCCCGGTCGACGTCGCATTCTCCGCATCCGGCAATACGCTCTACATCGCCGACATTGGCGTCTTCGCCGTACCCCCGACGGTTGCTCCCCTACCCATGCCAATGGAAGCGACGGGCGTGATCTGGCGGATCTACCGTACCGGCGCAACCCCCGAAGGGCCGCCCGCCGGCGTCAGCATGCTGCCGGGCACGAAGCGTCAGGCAGGTAACTGATCGGCGGCGATATGCGGCTTGGCGCAGAGGGCGGGTGGCCATCTCGTAGGCTGGGCCGCCAAGCCCCGCGCTCCCTGCTCCCGACGAAGGTCGAATGGCCGGAGAGCTGGGCTCCGGCAGCCCAGCCTAAAAGGGCTGACACGCCCGGTGCCGGCGCAGCTGATCGGCTCGGACTTGGGTCAACGTAACGCGCATGGCCGCCCAGCGGTGGGGGCGTGGGCACACCGTGCATCCAATAGGCGGCGATTGGTGCTGGTGATGCTTGGAGGTTGCGGTCGTCCGTCCCGGATCGGCCGCTATTGCTCGGAAATGGGGAGTCCTCGCGCCGCCAGAACGGCGGCAGCCGCCTTATCCCTTGGATCCGACGCTGCAGAGATTGGGAACGGTGAATGCCCGAGTCGGTGAGCGTGATTCGCCCCCCCCCCGAGTCGTCGACTAGGCCAGCTTCGATCAAGTGCTCGCGCATGCCGGCGGCGCGCGGATCAAGCGTCTGCTGGCGATCGATGCGCAGCAGGCATTCGAGCAGGTCGAGCTCGTCTTGGCCTATGTCGCCAATACGCATCGAATACCGCCTGTCTTCACTCATACGCCCGCCCCAAGCGTGTGGAGAACTTGGAAGTGTGACCCATTTCCTGAAAGGCTGCCAACGGCGGCGCGGTTCGCCGTGGTTACCGGCTGCGCCGCCAGTTCGCGCAGCTGCGCGAACTGGCGGCGCCGGCGAAGGCGAGACCGGCGAGCCCGTTGCGGCCGCACAATCCGCGGCTTGGCGCAGAGGGCCGGTGGCCACCTCGTAGGCTGGGCTGCCAATCTCCGCGCTTCCTGCTCCCTACGGACGCCGATTGGCCGAAGAGCTGGGCTTGGCCGCCCAGCCTACGAAGGGCGCGGACGGCTGGCGGCGTGACGGGCGGCCCCAAAAGCGTGGTTCTCTCTTGTCCAAACGGCCGGCTGTATGTACAGTGTGCACACGCCCGATCAGGAGTACGGCCATGGCTGCCGCCACCGCCACCAAGGTCATCAATTTCCGCGCGCCGGCTGCCAAGCAGGCGTTGATAGACCATGCTGCGCAGGTCTCCGGTAAGAACCGGACGGACTTCATTCTCGATGCCTCGTGTGAGAAGGCTCAGGAAGTGCTGGCCGACCAGACGTACTTTGCCTTGAGCCGCCAGACCTTGCAGCGCTTCAATGAGCTGATCGAAGCGCCTCTGACGAATGCCGACGCGTTGCGTCGCCTGTTGAGCACACCAGCGCCCTGGGAGCGCTGAGCCTTGCTGATCAGCGCGCCTGCCCCGCTCGGTGATGAGCACAAGCCAGACGACTTCCAGTGCAGCTCGCCAGAGCTCACCCACTGGCTGATCAATCGCGCCAGGAAGAATCACAGAGACGGCGCATCGAGGTGCTTCGTGGTCTGCGATGACGAACAGAATGTCATTGGCTACTACGCACTCGCAGCAGGCGCGCTTTCACATGAAATCGCACCTGGCAGGGTCAAGCGCAACATGCCCGATCCGGTCCCGGTAGCCGTACTGGGGCGGCTTGCAGTCCACGCCGGTTGGATGAATCAGGGCATCGGGCGCGGGTTGCTCAAGGACGCGATCCAGCGAACGCTGCAGCTCGCTGAGCAGATGGGCATCCGAGCGTTGCTGTGTCATGCCATCGATGAGAACGCAAAAGCTTTCTATCTAAAACACGGATTCATCGAATCGCCTATCGACCCGATGACCGTCATGTTGAGCCTCGCTCGCCTGCAGGAAGCGTCGCGCCGCCAAGCGGGCAAGTGACCGCCTCGCCGGCTGCGGCAGTGCTGGCAGTGGGCGGCTCATTGTTCGCGGCCTTGCCGGAGCGCGCGCCGCTGGCGGCATACCTGTCGGGCTTCTCGATTGCTGCGCTTCTGGCGGCACTGGGGGGTGGTGCTGGCCGCGCGGGTCCAGCCGATGGATGCTCGCGGCGATCGATGGGCTCGCCGCGGCGGGCCGGGTCGAGTCAGCGCCGCCCGCGCGCCCCCGCCAATGCATCTGCCGCCCGCCTCGCGGCATCACGCACGGCGTCGAAATCGCCCGCTGCGAGCCATTCGTCGCGCACCAGCCACGACCCGCCCACGCACAGCACGTTGGGCTGCGCGAGGTAATCGGGCAGTTGCGTTTCCACTATCCCGCCGGTGGGGCACAGGCCGACCGCGGGCAAGGGGCCGCGCAGGGCCCTGACCATCGCCGCGCCGCCCAGCGACTCGGCCGGGAACAGCTTGACCGCGTCAAAGCCGCGCGCGGTCAGGGCGAGGATCTCGCTGACGCTCGCCGCGCCCGGCACCACCGGCACCGCCGCGGCCATCAAAGCCTCGGCCAGGACGGGCGGCGTGCCGGGAGTGACGACGAACTGCGCGCCCGCGTCCTGCGCGGCCTGCAACTGGTCTGCGTCCAGCACGGTGCCGGCGCCGACGCTCATGCCGGGCACCTCGCGGCGGATCGCGGCGATGGCGTCCAGCGCCGCGTCCGAACGCAAGGTCACCTCGATTGCGCCGAGTCCGCCCTGGACCAGTGCGCGCGCGATACGCACGGCGCTGTCGGCATCGCGCACGGTGACCACCGGCATCACCCCGGCCCGGTACAGCAACGCGGCAGCGGCCGAGCGGCTCATCGCGAGGCCCCCGCTTGCGGCTGCACGGGGACGCAGGTGAAGCGATCGCACGTCGTCATCGCTGGTCCTCTCTGAGCTTCGACGCGACGCGCAGGCGGGCCGAGCGGGCGCGCGGGTTGGCCGCGACCTCGCCCGGCGTCGGCGCGATCGCGCTGGGCCCCGAGAGCGTGCTGCTGACCGTCATCATCACGCTGCTGACCGTCAACGCCATCAACTTCATCGACGGCCTGGACGGCCTGGCTGCGGGCGTGGGCGCCATCGCCGCGCTGGCGCTGTTCGCCTTCTCCTACTCGCTGGCCAGCGGTGTCCTCACCGGTGGGCTGGCGCAGGACCGCATCACCTCGCCGACGCTCATCGCGGTGGTGCTGGCGG
>JAHWKC010000237.1 GCA_019348095.1 Pseudomonadota bacterium
GCCCCCGGCCGGACTGCCGATGCCCGAGCTGCGGCAGTCGGGGCTCCGGTCGGTGCTGCTGATCGGCAGCAGCCTGCCCATGGTGCTGGCAGAGCGGGCGATGACCCACCGTCGCCGCCCGGTCGCGACCGCGGTCTGGCTGGTGATCACGTTGGTGCTGTCGGGGATCTTCCTGGCGGGCCACGTCCACGAACAGTTCGTGCTGGCGGAGGAGCTGCACCCGACCGAGCAGGTCTACGGCGCGGTGGTGATGACGATCCTCAACTTCCACGGTGCCCACCTGGTCGCGGGCATGCTGATGCTGATCTTCGTCCTGGTGGGCGTCCTGTCGGCGCGAGTCACCACGGAGCGGGCCACGATGCTGAAGGTCAGCGGCATGTACTGGCACTTCGTGGACGTGATCTGGATCGTGATCTTCGCCCTCGTTTACCTGATCAAGTGAACCGACGATGAGCAGCGAGCAGCGCGAGATCGTCACCCGCCCCGGTACGCCCAAGGAGCGCCGCTTCGATGGCCGGGGCTATCTGCTCGGTTATGGCCTGCCGCAGTTCTTCTTTCACGTGAACATGAGTTATGCACTGTTGCGCCACAACGGGGTGGAGGTCGGCAAGCGCGACTACATGGGTCAGTACTGACCTTGCCGGTCGCCGCCGCCGCCACGAGGGCGCAGCGGAGCGAGTGCCGCTCCACGCAACTGACGTGGGGCGGGCCTGTAGAGCCGAGCTGGCTCGGCTGCCATCCAGCCGCTTCGTTGGCACCTGACATCGCAGACCTCCAATGCCGAATCACGCCACGTCCTCCACCGGCATCGCACAGCTGGGCACGATCGCGCTGGCCGGCATCGCCGCGTTCGTAGTGGCGTGCATCGCCAGCCAGTTCCTGCACCCCGACCTCAACTGGCTGCGCGCGCCCATGAGCTTCTACCTGCTGGGCGACCACGGCGGCTGGCTGCGCGCCGGGTACGTGGCGCTGGCATTGGCACTGGCCGCGCTCGGCGTCGGCTATTACCGCGCGCTGCACCCGCAGGCACGCAGCACGAGGTCGAGGACGCTGTTCGTGATCGGCGCAACCGGGCTGTGCGTCACCGCGATCGCAGATTCCGACCGAAGCGGCCTCAGCGTGGAAGGCGTGATCCATGGCATCGCCGCGCTCACCGCGTTCCTGTGCGTGAGCATCGCCATGCTGCTGCAGTCCTGGTGCATGCGCGGCGACGCACTGTGGCGGGCGCGCTTCACCACCGCCTTCGCGCTGGCGCTGGCGTGCTTCGTGGCGTTGTGGGTGCACGCCTTGTGGCGTGATGCGCCGCGAGGGCTCAGCCAGAAGCTGGTGATGGCGCTGATCGTGCTGTGGTTGGGGCTGGCGGCGACATGGCTGCGCCGGGCTGGCGCGGCAGGTGCGCAGGGGCGGCCCGAATAAGCGGGCTCCTGGCCGGTGCCGGCCCGTGCTGCCTGTCCAGACACGCCTAGAAACGTTCGCCGACCGGCAGGTAGCGCCATTGGCCGGGCGGCAGCTTGCCCATCGCGATTCGGCCGATGCGGATGCGGCGGATCGATATCACCTCGAAACCCACCTGCGCGCACATGTCGCGCAGCTGGCCGGGACGCACCGCCTTGATCGCGAAGCGTAGCCGCGTCTCGTTCTGCCAGCTGACCTTGCACGGCGGCAGCGGCCGGCCCTGGTAGCTCATGCCGCGGCTGAGCCGGCCGAGCGCGTAGGGGCCGGGATCACTGCCGGATACCTCGACCACGTACTCCTGCTCGATGGCATCGCCGTCCTCGGTGAGGCGACGCCGCACCCGGCCGTCCTGGCTCAGCACCATCAGCCCGCTGGCCTCATCGTCCAGCGGCATGAGCGGGGTCAGGTGCTGGAAGTGCCGCTGCAGCAAGCGCACGCCGGAGGCATCAGCGTCGGCATGAGTGGCGGGGGTGACCAGCGCCGGGGCGGCGCCGGACTCGTGAGCGGCGGGCTTGTGCAGCAACATGGTTGCCGGTTCGGCCGATTCCAGCCGTGCGTCGCCCGCGACCTCCACCACCTGCGTGGTGATGGCGTGCTGCGGCTCCTCGACCACCTCGCCGTCGACCCGCACCCAGCCGCCGGCGATGTACTGCTCGGCCTCGCGGCGCGAACAGCGGGCGAGTTCGGCCACACGGCGGGCGAGGCGGACGGGTTCTGATTCGGGCATGGCGGTGCGGAGCAGGTCGGCCTGGGGTGGGGCAGTTTAGGGCGTCGGCTATCGCGCCGGGTGTAGAGCTTCTGGCGCAGGGATCGCGCTGGGGTGGTGACGCAACGGCGATGGCAACAACACCGAAAATCCTCCCCAGCCCTCTTTTTCCAAAGGAGGGAGCAATCGCCGGGACGACAGCACGCCCGCGGCAGCAGCCGTGCTCCAGGATTGCTCTTGCGGTTCCCCCTTTTGAAAAAGGGGGGGCAGGGGAAATTTGCTCTTTGGCCTTTAGCCGAGAACGCTCAACACAGCTTCAGCGGAATTCCGCCAGCGGTGTCGCGCGAATACGTCGCCCGCTCGTCGCGGCAATACGCGCTGCCCATGGCGAACTTGCGGCAGATGCCGGGCCGCAGCTCGTAGATGCTGCAGCACATGCGGCTTTGGTCGACCGCCACGCACCAGCCGTCCTCGTCATGCGCCATCACTTCCAGCCCGCGGGGGTCCTGCTCGGTCAGGTGGCGCGGCACCGGGTCCTCGGGCATCACCACCACGGTCAGGCGGCAGCACACCGCATCGCAGTGGCTGCAAGACACCGCCGGGTCGACCGCATCGTCGGCGAACACGGCGGCGCTCATGCGCACAGGCCGTCGGTGACCGACGCGCCGCGCCGGTAGCTCAGCAGCCGGCCGCGGAACGGGAGCTGGTCGCGCTCGTCGAAACGACTGCGAAGCTCGGTCACGCTGTAGCCTTGGGCGGCCAGCGCGCGGGTCAGCAGGCTGCTGTTGCCGCGTCCGGGATCGGTGATCAGCACCTCTGCATCGGCATGCGCGTGTCGCAGCAGCATGCTCGCCAGTTGGCTGGCGTGGTCGCGCTCGTAGAGGATGTCGCTGCCGATGATCAGGTCGAACCGCCCCAGTGCCAGGTCCGGTACCGCCCACGGCAGGTCGCGATAGGCGATCGCCGGCAAGCCGTTGAGCGCGGCGTTGTGGGCGAGGAACGGCTGGGCCAGCGGATGGTGATCGGTGGCGAGGATGTCGGCGCGGCGATTTTGCAGCACCAGGCTCGCCAGCCCCAGACCGCAGCCGAGCTCCAGGATGCGCTTGCCGGCGACCTCGAAGCCCGACATCGCCTCGGCCAGCACGCGCCCGGACGGCCAGACCTGGCCGAACAGGCTCCACAACGACGAGGAGATTCCGGCGCGTTCGGCCAGGCCGTCGGGGTCGGCGAACTGCTGCAGGTCGCTCAGTGCACGGATCTGGAAGTCGTGGCCGCCGAGGCGGACGCAGAGATTGCGGGTCTTGTAGCCCGGCATGGGTGCCCCCGTGGGACCGCCTCGAAGCGAGGCCGGCGGTGAAGCAGGAGGGGGAACGAAACGGCGACGGCGCAGGCCGGCCGCGCGAGACGCACTGGGAGACTGGAGCGAATTGCGGATGAATATCGTGCCGCCCATCCTACGCTGCCGGCGCAGCCGTTGCGGCCGGTCTCGCTGAACGAGACAGCTCGCCGTTACCCTGTGGGCCCCGGTCCAGTGCCCCTGCCATGTCGAACCTGTCCAAGCCCACCGGCAAGCTCGCCGGCAAAACCAGCGCCAAGGCGCGCACCGCGTACGTCTGCGCCGAGTGCGGCGCGGACCACAACAAGTGGCAGGGCCAGTGCGGCGAGTGCGGGGCGTGGAACTCGCTGAGCGAGTTCGTGGTCGAGCCGGCCAGCACCGGCAAGGGCGTGGCGGCCTCGCGTCGCGGCAGCTGGGCCGGCCGCGCCGACGCGCCGGCGATCACCGCGCTCAAGGACCTGAGCCACACCGAGGAGTCACGCGTGACCACCGGCATCGGCGAGCTCGACCGCGTGCTCGGCGGTGGCCTGGTGCACGGCGCCGTGGTGCTGGTCGGCGGCGATCCGGGCATCGGCAAGTCGACCCTGCTGCTGCAGGCGATCAGCAAGATGGCGCAGACGCTGCCGGCGCTGTACGTGACCGGCGAGGAGTCGCTGTCGCAGATCGCCGGGCGTGGCGCGCGGCTGGGCCTGCCGCTGGATGGCGTGCATGCGCTGGCCGAAACCGGCATCGAGCGGATCCTCGAACACGCCGCGACCATGCGGCCGAGCCTGATCGTCGCCGACTCGGTGCAGACCCTGTGGACCGAGGAGCTCGGCGCGGCGCCGGGGTCGGTCAGCCAGGTCCGCGAGAGTGCGGCGCGGCTGGTGCGTTACGCCAAGGAGACCGGCACCTCGGTGTTCCTGGTCGGCCACGTGACCAAGGAGGGCGGCATCGC
>JAHWKC010000238.1 GCA_019348095.1 Pseudomonadota bacterium
GAGCATACGCCGGGGACAATGTTGGGCTTGCGAAGGCGGCGCCCGCCTCTGCCCTGGTGAAACCGTGGGGGCCGGCGGGGGTGGGCTCCCGGTTTTCAACCGCGGGGCCTATCCCCACCGGCTAAACTGCGCGCTCCCCACTGCCGTGTCGTGCCGCATGTCCGCAACGCCCCCGCCCCCCGCCGCCGAGAACCCCATCGTCGCTCCCCCGGCACGCCAGGACTTCATACGGCAGATCGTTCGTGACGATCTCGCCAGCGGCAAGCACGACACGATCAAGACGCGCTTCCCGCCCGAGCCCAACGGCTATCTGCACCTGGGCCACGCCAAGGCGATCTGCCTGAACTTCGGGCTCTCAGGCGAATTCGGCGGCGCCTGCAACCTGCGCCTGGATGACACCAACCCGGCCAAGGAAGACCCCGAGTACGCCGCCGCGATCCAGCAGGACGTGCGCTGGCTCGGCTTCGACTGGCACGAGTTGCGCCATGCCTCGGACTATTTCGAGGTGTTCTACCTGGCCGCGGAAAAACTGATCCGCCAGGGTGACGCCTTCGTCTGCGATCTGAGCGCCGAGCAGATCCGCGAGTACCGCGGCACCCTGACCGAGCCGGGCCGGCCCTCGCCGTTCCGCGAGCGCAGCGTCGAGGACAGCCTCACGCTGTTCCGGCGCATGCGAGCGGGCGAGTTCGCCGACGGCAGCCACACCCTGCGCGCGAAAATCGACATGGCCAGCGGCAACATCAACATGCGCGATCCGGCGCTGTACCGGATCAAGCAGGTCGCGCACCAGAACACCGGCGATGCCTGGCCGATCTACCCGATGTACGACTTCGCGCACTCGCTCAGCGATGCGATCGAGGGCATCACCCACTCGCTGTGCACGCTGGAGTTCGAGGATCACCGGCCGCTGTACGACTGGTGCGTGGACAAGGTCGACCTCGCCCACAGCCCCGAGCTGCTGGCGCCGCTGACCGCCAGGGGGCTGCCGCTGGAGGCCAGCAAGCCGCGCCAGATCGAATTCTCGCGGTTCAACCTCAACTACACGGTGATGAGCAAGCGCAAGCTCGCCGCGCTGGTGCAGGCCGGGCTGGTCGACGGCTGGGACGACCCGCGCATGCCGACCCTGCAGGGCATCCGCCGCCGCGGCTATACCCCGGCGTCGCTGCGCCTGTTTGCCGAACGCCTGGGCGTGAGCAAGCAGAACTCGCTGATCGACTTCTCGGTGCTGGAGGGCTGCCTGCGCGAGGACCTCGACGCCGCGGCCGCGCGCCGGATGGCAGTGGTCGAGCCGCTCAAACTGGTCATCACCAACCTCGACGCCGGACACGAGGAATCCCTGGGGTTCCCCAACCACCCCAAAGACGAGAGCTTTGGCTCGCGCGATGTGCCGTTCTCGGGCGAGCTGTGGATCGAGCGCGAGGATTTCGCCGAGGTGCCGCCGAAGGGCTTCAAGCGCCTGGTCCCGGGGGGCGAGGTGCGTCTGCGCGGCGCCGGCATTTTCCGCTGCGACGAGGTCGTCAAGGGCTCCGATGGCGTGGTGGTCGAGCTGCGCGGCGAGCTCGATCCCGCGTCCCGGCCCGGCATGGAAGGCGCCAACCGCAAGATCAAGGGCACCATCCACTGGGTCAGCGCACGCCACGCGGTGGCCGCCGAGATCCGCCTGTACGACCGGTTGTTCTCGGTGGCAGATCCGGACGGCGCCGAGGACGGCAAGACCTACCAGGATCACCTCAATCCCGAGTCGCGCCGCATCGTCACCGGCTATGTCGAGCCGTCCGCGGCCGAGGTCGCGCCGGAACAGGCGCTGCAGTTCGAGCGGCTCGGGTACTTCGTGGCCGACCGCCGCGACCACAGCCCGGGCGCGCCGGTGTTCAACCGCAGCGTCACCTTGCGTGACACCTGGGCGAGCAAGGCTTGAGGACCCAACCACTCCGGAGACATGCCATGCACCGTCCGGCCATGTACCGTCTATTCGTGTTGTCGATCTCGACCTGCCTGCTCGCGCTGGCTGCCTGCACCGCACCCATGCAGGGCGATGGCGACGCCGCGCGTGCGCGGCTGGCTGCGCCCGACGCGCCGGCCGAGGCCAGCACACCTCCCGCCGGTCGCCAGGCGCCGCCAATGAGCGACCCGCTGCCCCCACAAACCAGACCGCCCCAGCGCGTGCCTGACGACGCCGCAGCGCCGCAAACCGCGCCCGCCGGCGAGGTGACCCTAGACCGCAGCTGCCGCCGCGACGCCGCCTGCACCATCAAGAACGTCGGCAACTGCTGCGGCGAGTACCCGGCCTGCGTCAACGTCGACAGCCCGACCGATCCGGCCAGCGTGCAGGCACGCTGCGCCGCGCAGGGCGTGGTCTCGACCTGCGGTTTCCCGGCGATCAGTAGTTGCCAGTGCGTGCAGGGCGAGTGCGAAGGCAGCAGCGCGGCGGTCGTGCAGTGATGGCGAACGCGCAGATGGTGCATGCGCAGATTCACCTGACCCTGCCGGCGTGGGTCCATGACGCGGTCGACACCGCACGGACCTACCCCGGCGACGAGGCCAAAGTGGCACTGGCGATCGACCTGTCACGGCGGAATATCGAGGCGCACAGCGGCGGACCGTTCGGCGCGGTGGTGTTCGGCGCCGGCGACCGCATCATCGCCATCGGCGTCAACCGGGTGCGGCCGCAGGCGTGCTCGCTCGCGCATGCCGAGGCGATGGCCTACATGCTCGCCCAGCAGCGCACCCAGCGCCCGCGCCTCAACCGGACCGACGACGACAAACCCTGCGGCCCGATCACCCTGGCGAGCTCGGCGCAGCCATGCTGCCAGTGCTACGGCGCCACGATGTGGGCCGGCATCGACCGGCTGCTGATCGGCGCGCGCAGCGAAGACGTCGAGGCGCTGACCGAATTCGACGAGGGCCCGCTGCCGGCCGACTGGATCGGCGAGCTGGAAAAACGCGGGATCACGGTCGTGCGCGATTTGCACCGGGAGCAGGCGCGTGCGGTGCTTGCCCGTTACGGCGAACTCGGCGGCGTGCCGTACTGATGCGGCAGACCGCGCCGGATCGCGCAGGGCGGGCACGTTTTGTGTGCGCACCGTGGGCAGGCTCCAAGGCGGGTGACGGACCGTTTTTTACCCGACCGCCATCGCGGCTGAAGCCGCTCCTACAAGGGCTGGCCGAATGACTCCCGACGCGCTGTTCTGCTGGTGCCGACCGGGCTTCGAGCCCGAATTGGCGGCCGAACTGGCCGAACGCGCCGCCGCGCTCGGGCTGCATGGCTATTCGCGCACCGAGCGCGGCGACGGCTACGTCGAGTTCATCAGCGACAACGCCACCGCTTTGTGGCGTGCGCTGCCGTTTGCGCAACTGATCTTCGCCCGTCAGAAATTGCTGCGCCTGGCCGACCTGCCGGGGCTCGACGCGACCGACCGCATCACTCCGATCGTGCAGGCGCTCCAAGCGCACGCCGCCGCCCACGGCCACACCACCTACGGCGATCTGTGGGTCGAGCATCCCGACTCCGACACCGGCAAGCCGCTGGCCGGACTGGCGCGCAGCTTCGGCAACGCGCTGCGCCCGGTGCTGCGCAAGTCGGGCTGGCTGGCCCGCAGCGAAGATCCGACCCGGCCGCGGCTGCACGTGGTGTTCCTCGGCGGCCACCACGCGGTGCTCGCCACCGGCCACACCCGGGACAGCTCGCCATGGCCGCAGGGCATCCCGCGCCTGCGCATGCATGCCGACGCGCCAAGCCGCTCGGCGCTGAAGCTGGAAGAAGCGCTGTTCACCCTGCTCGACGACGAGGAGCGCGCGCGCATGCTGCGCGACGAGATGCGCGCCGCCGACCTCGGCGCCGCACCCGGCGGCTGGACCTGGGTATTGATGCGCAACGGCTTGCGTGTGGTCGCGATCGACAACGGGCCCCTGCGGCCGCAACTGCTGGAAAGTGGCCGCGTCGAGCACCTGCGTGCCGACGGATTCCAGTGGCAGCCCAAGGCGCCGCTGGACTGGATGGTCTGCGACATGGTCGAGCAGCCCCGACGCGTCGCCGAACGCATGGGGGTCTGGTTCCGCGAAGGCTGGTGCCGCCACGCGATCTTCAACCTCAAGCTGCCGATGAAGAAGCGCTGGGACGAAACCCGGCTGTGCCTGGACCTGTTCGAGCAGCACGCGCGCAAACCGATGATCGTGCGTGCCAAGCAGCTGTTCCACGACCGCGAGGAGATCACCGTGTTCGCGACGCCGGCGCCGTGAGCCACGCCGTGGCTGCTGCGCTGGGCTTGTCAGCCAAGCCTGCGTCGCGAGCTCCTTGGTAGGAGCGACGTAAGTCGCGATGACGTCGCTATCGGAGCCTGCGCGGTCGCAGCTTACGCAGCTCCTACAAAGACCGCGGGTTCGCCGGCACACGCAGCGGGCTTTCCGGTGCTACAGACCCGCGGCG
>JAHWKC010000239.1 GCA_019348095.1 Pseudomonadota bacterium
CGGCGTGCCCTCCGGCATCACCGAGATGGAGCGCCGCGCCGTGCGCGCCGCGGCGCTGGCCGCCGGCGCCAAGGAGGTGTACCTGATCTCCGAGCCGATGGCCGCGGCCATCGGGGTCGGTCTCCCGGTGGTCACCCCGCGCGGCAGCATGGTGGTGACCGGAGGCGGCGGGACGTCCGAGATCGGGGTGATCGCCCTCTCGGGGATCGTGGCGGACGCCTCCATCCGCGTCGGCGGCAACGAGTTCGACGAGGCGATCACCAGCTTCATCCGGAAGAACTACAACCTGCTGATCGGCGAGGCCACCGCGGAGGCGGTCAAGATCCAGATCGGCTCCGCCCACCGGCGAGGAGCGGGAGATGGACGTCAAGGGGCGCGACCTGGTCTCCGGCATCCCGAAGACGGTGATCATCAACTCCGCCGAGATCCGCGACTGCATCCAGGAGCCGATCCAGGCGATCGTGGAAGCGGTCCGGCGGGCGCTGGAGATCACGCCGCCGGAGCTCGCGTCCGACATCGGCGGATGTCCGGCCGAGCCCGAAAAAAAATCGCCGGACTCAAGTTTGTTTCGCGTTGCACCACCGGATTTGCGCGGAAGTGCGCGGCCACTTCGCAACGTCGCGGCCATGGCGGATGAGCAGCAACAACATCGCGCAAAGAAAAACCCGCACCGTTTCCGATGCGGGTCGAGCGTGAGCCGACGCGAACAGCGGCCGGTTCGCGCGGGTCGCGCGCCTTACTTCAGCGCGGCGGCAAAAGCCGCGGCGAAGGTGTCCAGATCGGCTTCGGACTTGGTCTCGGTGGTGCAGACCAGCAAGGCATCGCCGCGCTCCCCGCCGCACAGCTCCGGGTACTCCTCGCCGAGCGACACGCCGGCGACGATCTTCTGCGCGGCCAGCGTTTCGATGACATCGGCGGCGGGCTTGGGCAGCTTCAACGCGATCTCGTGGAAGTGCACGCGGTCGCCGAACAGCGGCTCCACCCCCGGGATCGCCAGCAATCTGTCGCGCAGTGCGCGCAGGCGGGCGGCCGAGGTGGCGGCAACCTTGCGCAGCCCCTCAGGTCCGAGCAGCGCCATGTAGATCGTCGCGGCGGTGACCAGCAGGCCCTGGTTGGTGCAGATGTTCGAGGTCGCCTTGGCCCGGCGGATGTGCTGCTCGCGCGCCTGCAGGGTCAGCGCGAAGCCGCCCTTGCCGTCCAGATCGGTGGTGCGGCCGACGATGCGGCCCGGCAGGTTGCGCACCAGCGCCTGCTTGCAGGCGAGGAAGCCGAAATACGGGCCGCCGGAGGACAGCGGCACGCCGAGCGGCTGGCCGTCACCACAGGTGATGTCCGCGCCGCGCACGGCTCCATCGCCGCCGCCCCAGGAGCCCGGCGCCTTCAGCAGGGCCAGCGACATCGGGTTGACCACCGCGATGACCAGCGCACCTCGCGCATGCGCGGCGTCGGTGAGCGCATCGACGTCTTCGAGCACACCGAAGAAGTTCGGCTGCGGGACCACCAGTGCGGTGAAGTCGCCCTCGACCGCCGACACGCTGGCCGGGTCGAGCACGCCGCCGGTGCACGGCAGGGTGACGATCTGGATGTCCTGCAGCGACAGGATCGACTCCATCGTCTTGCGATAGGCCGGATGCAGCGATTCAGGCACCAGCACGCGCCGCGGCCCCTTCCTGGCGGCACGCTCGGCCATCAGCACCGCTTCGGCCACGGCGGTGGCCCCGTCGTACATCGAGGCATTGCTGACGTCCATGCCGGTCAGGCGGGTCATCATCGTCTGGTATTCGTAGATCAGTTGCAGCGTGCCCTGGCTGGCCTCGGCCTGGTACGGGGTGTATGCCGAGTAGAACTCGCCGCGGCCGACGATCTGCCAGATCGCCGCCGGGATGTGGTGCTCGTAGGCGCCGGCACCGGCGAAGTTCAGCACCGTCTCGTCCTGACGCGCGAGCTCGCGCATCAGCCGGCTGACCTCCTGCTCGCTCAGTCCCTCCGGCACGCCGTCCAGTGACCTGACCTTCAGCGCCTCCGGGATCTCGTCGAACAGGGCCTCGATGTCGGGCGCGCCGATGGCGGCGAGCATGTCACGGACGTCGGCTTCGGTATGGGGGATAAAAGGCATTGCAAAGGCCGTGAAGGGGTAACGGGGAAAAGGGTGAACGGTAAAGACCAAGGAGCAGGCGGGCCGGCTCCTGACCGCTTCCCGTTTACTGCTCCCGGTTGTCCGCTCTTAGTGGTCTTCGTCTTCGAGCAGCTCGGCGTAGTCGTCCGGATCGATGAGCTCGTTGAGCTGCTCGCGCTCCTCGATCTCCAGCACGAAGATCCAGCCGTCGCCGAAGGCGTCTTCGTTGATCGTCTCGGGCTTGTCGTTCAGCGCGGTATTGACCTCGACCACGGTGCCGGTGACCGGCGCGTAGACGTCCGAGGCGGCCTTGACCGACTCGACCACGGCGCAGGCATTGCCGGCCTCGATGCGGTCGCCGACGTTGGGCAGCTCGACATAGACCAGGTCGCCAAGCAGGCTTTGGGCGTGGTCGGAAATACCGACCGTGACCTTGCCATCGCCTTCGGCGCGGGCCCACTCGTGGGACTTCAGGAACTTCAGGTCGCCGGGGATCTCGCTCATGGGGGCTCCGATAGTGCGGGCTGGGGTTCTTGGAAGGGTCGCTAGTGTAACCAAGCAAGCGGCGGGCGGCGCCCTCGGCGCCGGAATGGGTCTCGCAGCTTGCCGGGGCAAGGCTCAGGCCAGCACGCCGTCCTGCGGCTGCCCGTCGCGCACGAACGGAAATTTCACCACGCGCACCGGCACCTGCCTGCCACGGATCTCGACACGCACGTCACCGGTGGTGCCCAGCGCGATCTCGCCGGCGGGCACCCGCGCCAGCGCGATGGCCTTGCCGAGCGTCGGCGAGAACGTGCCGGAGAGGATCTCGCCCTCGCCGTGCGCGGTCAGCACCTTCTGGCCATGTCGCAGCACTCCTTTGTCATCCATCACCAGACCGATCATCTGGCGCGGGGCGCCGGCGGCCTTCTGCCGTTCGAGCACCTCGCGACCGATGAACGCCCGGCCATCGTCGAGACTGACCGTCCACGCCAGCGCCGCTTCGTAAGGCGAGACCGAATCGTCCATGTCCTGGCCGTAGAGGTTCATGCCGGCCTCCAGCCGCAGCGTGTCGCGCGCACCCAGGCCGGCCGGCGCCACCCCGGCGGCGAGCAGTGCGTCCCACAGCGGGACAGTGCCGTCCTGGGGCACCACGATCTCGAAGCCGTCCTCGCCGGTGTAGCCGGTGCGGGCGATGAACACAACGATGCCGTCGGTGGTCCGCGCATCGCCGGCCACGAACTTGCCGAGCTTGCCGATGCATGCGCGGTCGTCCTCGCGCAACAGGCCGAGCACCTTCTCGCGCGCGTTCGGTCCCTGCACCGCGATCATGCCGAAGTCGCTGCGTTCGGTGACCTGCACCTCGAATGCGCGCGCCTGCTGGCCGATCCACGCCAGATCCTTCTCGCGGGTGCCGGCATTGACCACCAAGCGGAAGAAATCCCCGGCCCCGCTCTGGGGCGGCATGCTCGCGGACGGCGCGCTTTCGGACGGAATGCTCGCGGATGGCATGAGATAGACGATCAGATCGTCGATCACGCCGCCCTGCGGATTGAGCATGCAGGTGTAGAGCGCCTTGCCAGGCTTCTTCAGCTTGTCGACCGAGTTGGCCAGCAGGTGCCGCAGGAACTCGCGGGTGCGCGCGCCGTGCAGGTCGACCACGGTCATGTGGCTGACATCGAACATCCCGGCGTCGGTGCGGACCCGGCGGTGCTCGTCGATCTGCGAACCGTAGTGGATCGGCATGTCCCAGCCGCCGAAGTCGCCGAGGCGGGCGCCGAGCGCGACGTGCCGGTCGTGGAGCGGGCTCGTGCGCAGGTCCGTCACGGGACCGACCCTAGGGCGCTCGGTAGGGTCGCCCGCGTGCCGACCCTCTCGCTGACCACCTCCGCCGCCCCCGCGCTCAAGGTCGACGCGCTCGTCGTGGGCGTCGCCCAGGGACCCAAGGGGCTCGTGCTCGCGCCCGGGTCGCAGGCCGTTGCCGAGGCGCTCAACCTGCCGTTCGAGCCGGTCAGGTAGGGGAACAAGACGAGAACGCAGCCGTTGTTGCGCCATCCAGGTCTCTGGAAAGGCGCAACAAAGTGACAGATCGAATTTCCGACAATCCCAAGCAGCACCCGACCGGCAATGCGACCAAGGATCCGGACCATTGGGTCACCGGCGACGAGCCGATGACCGGCGCGCAGGCATCCTATCTGCAGACGCTGTCGGAGGAGGCCGGCGAGCAGTTCGACCCGAATCTATCGAAGTCGGAAGCCTCGAAGCGGATCGACGAGCTACAGGGGAAGACCGGCCGG
>JAHWKC010000023.1 GCA_019348095.1 Pseudomonadota bacterium
CTCGAGGATCCGCTCCAGCGCCTGTTCGAGATTGACCTGTGAGATCGCCGTCAGGGCCTCGCGCGCGGCCAGCATCCCGGCCTCGTTGATCACGCTGGCCAGATCGGCGCCCGTCATGCCCACCGCGCGCTCGGCGATCTTCGCGAGATCGACCTCCGGATGCAGCGGCCTGCTCCTGGCGTGAACCTCGAGGATCGCCTGGCGGCCGTGCTGATCGGGCAGCTCCAGCCCGATCGAGCGGTCGAAACGACCGGGGCGCAGCAGCGCCGGGTCAAGCACGTCGGGGCGGTTGGTCGCGGCGATCACGATCACGCCCTCGCCGCCCTCGAACCCGTCCATCTCGACCAGCAACTGGTTCAGCGTCTGCTCGCGCTCGTCGTGGCCGCCACCCAGGCCGGCGCCGCGATGGCGCCCCACCGCGTCGATCTCGTCGATGAAGATGATGCACGGCGCGTGCTTCTTGGCCTGCTCGAACATGTCGCGCACGCGGCTGGCGCCGACGCCGACGAACATCTCCACGAAGTCCGAACCGGAAATCGAGAAGAACGGCACCTTGGCCTCGCCGGCGATCGCACGCGCCAACAGGGTCTTGCCGGTGCCGGGCGGGCCGACCATCAGCACGCCGCGCGGGATCTTGCCGCCGAGTTTCTGGAAGCGGCCCGGGTCGCGCAGGAACTCGACCAACTCGCCGACCTCCTCCTTGGCCTCGTCGCAACCGGCCACGTCGGCCAGGGTGACCTTGACCTCGTTTTCGCCCTGCATCTTGGCGCGCGACTTGCCGAAGCTCATCGCGCCCTTGCTGCCGCCCTGCTGCATCTGCCGCATGAAATAGATCCACACGCCCAGGATCAGCACCCACGGCAGGATGTTGATCAGGATGTAGGCCAGCGATGGCCCGGTCTCGGGCTTCTTGCGGGTGATCTCCACGCCCTGGTTGACCAGCACGTTGACCAGCGAGTCGTCGGACGGCCCGTATACGGTGCCGACGCCGCCATCCTTGCGCTCGAACCGCAGCGCATTGACCGACAGCCCGGTCTCCTCGGTGTATTCGACCGACTCGATCTGGCCGGCCTCGACCGCCTCGAGGAACTGCGAGTAGGTGACGCTGGTCGGGGTCTGGCCCGCGGTGCGTGGACCGAACGCCTGGAACACCACCATCAGCACGACGGCGACGATCACCCAAAGCAGCAGATTCTTGGCCAAATCATTCATTGAAAATATCCGTGGGCCCTGGGGCCGAAAACCGTTTTGTCTGCGGAGGACGCAAAAACCGCAAAAAAGCCCAATAACTCGAAAAACCGAAAACCGAAATAACCTAGAACTGCTTCATCATCGCCCGCCGGCCCTGGGCCAGCGCATAGACCTCCGGGGAGCGCTTGCGCGAAGCCGCCGGCTTGCGGATCGACACCTTCGCATAGCGACGGCGCAACTGCTTGACGTACTCGTCGAAACCCACGCCCTGGAACAGCTTGATCAGCAGGCTGCCGTCGACGCGCAGATGCCGGTCGGCGAACTCCATCGCCAGCTCGGCCAGGTACAACGCCCGCGGCATGTCCACCGCGTCCACACCGCTCTTATTGGGGGCCATGTCCGACAGTACAAGGTCCACCGGCTTGCCGCCGAGCGTCGCCTCCAAGGCCGATAGGACCGCATCCTCCCTGAAATCCCCATGAAGGAATTCCACGCCGGCCAGCGGCGGCATCTCCAGGATGTCCAGCGCGATCACGCGGCCGGGGTTGGCCTGGTCGAGCCCGCCGAGCTCCTGCCGCACCCACTGCGACCAGCCGCCCGGCGCAGCACCCAGGTCGACCACCACCATGCCCGGCTTGAGCAGCCGGTCGCGCTCGACCAGCTCCTCCAGCTTGTAGGCGGCACGCGAACGCAGTCCCTCGGCCTTCGCCTTCTTCACGAAGGGGTCGGAAAAATGTTCCTTGAGCCAGCGTTGGCTACTCTTGCTGCGCGTCGCCATGAGCGTGAGCGGGCCTGGGTGGACGGTCGATCATGATACCCTGCGCGCCTGCCCAGACTTGCTCGCCCGACCCGATGCCAACCTTGCTGAATGCCGCCCAGACCCGTTTCCTGCGCGGCCAGGCGCACGACCTGAACGCCATGCTGCAGGTCGGCGGCAAGGGCATCACCGATGCGCTGATCGCCGAGATCGGCGTCGCGCTGGAGCAGCACGAGCTGATCAAGATCAAGGTCGCCGCAGCCGATCGCGAAGCCCGCCAGGCGATGATCGCCGAACTCGCCGAACGCACCGATGCGGCACTGGTGCAGCGGATCGGCCATACGGCGGTGTTGTACCGGCCCAGCCAGGACAAGCGGCAGATCGTGCTGCCGCGGGCGTAAGCCCGCGCCTGCGGCCGCCGATAAGTCGGCCACTGCGAGGCCTGGAAGCCGCGCCTCGGCGCTGCCCACGACGAGGGCGGAGTGGCCGAGGGCGGAGTGGCCGGACGATCTGGCGCAGTCCGCCCTTCCTGCTGCAGGCTGCGCAGCAGTCGAATTTGCTCCTTGCCGCGCCGCAGGCGCGCTCACTGCCGCGGAGCGGCCCATGCAACTCACGCTTGAAAACCCGGAACATGAATACGTGCTGCGCGGTGCCGATGGCGAGTCGGCGCGCATTAATGAGCGCCGGCTGACCGCCAGCTTCGTGCTGGCGCCCGCCACCCTGGTCGAGAGCTGGCCGGTGCCCGATGCGCGGACGCTGGCACCGGAGCATTTGCAGCCGCTGCTGGAGCTCGACCCCGAGGTGATCCTGCTCGGCACCGGTGCGCGCCAGGTGTTTCCGCCGGCAGCGGTGATGGCGGCGTGCCTGGGCCGCGGGATCGGCATCGAGATCATGACCAACGCCGCCGCGGCGCGCACTTTCAACGTGCTGGCTGGCGAGGAGCGACGGGTGGTGGCGGGGTTCATCCTGCAGGGCGGGTCTTGACCCGCCGCAGGTCGCCGCACCATCCCAAAGGCGGGTGGTAACCCGCCCTACCGCTTCGGCAGGTATCCCAACGGGTCCACCGGCTTGCCGTTGTATCGCACCTCGAAGTGCAGCATGTCGCGGGCAGCGCCGCTGCGGCCGAGCTCGGCGATCTGCTCGCCGGCCTTGACCAGCTGGCCCTCGTTGACCAGCCGGTTGCGGTTGTGGCCATAGGCCGACAGCCACTGCTCGCTGTGCTTGATGATGATCAGCTCGCCGTAGCCGACCAGGCCCGAGCCGGAATACACCACCACGCCGTCGGCCGCGGCGCTGACCGGAGCACCACCGCTTCCGCCGATGTCGATGCCCTGCTTGGTCGGGTCGCCGGCGATGAACCGGTTCAGCAACTGTCCGTCCGCCGGCCAGCGCCAGGCGATCCCGCTGTCGACCGGCGCGGCGGGCGACGCCGGTGAACTGGACGGCGGGCGGCGGGCGGCGGGCGGTCTCGACGATGGTGCGGTCGGTCGTGCAGAACCGGCGCTGCGCCCGCCTGCGCCTGGATACAGGCGCAGGCGTTGGCCCGGATAGATCGTGTACGGCGGCGCGATACCGTTCCAGGCCGCCAGGTCGCGTGTGGCGATGCCGTGTTCCGAGGCGATCCGGTACAGCGTGTCGCCGCGCCTGACCGTTGCGGTCGCGCCGTACTTGGGGGTCGATACCGCCGCCCGGCCGCGCGAGCCACTGTCGCGGGTCACGGTGCTCGAACACGCCGTCAAGCCCGCTAGCATCGCGCAGACGACCACGGCAACGTAGATGCGAGGAATCCTGGTCATACGCGTTGTCGTGTCCTCCATTGGGTCTCTCATTGGATCGGCCCGGCCTGCCCGCGGCCGGGCCCGCGCCGGCATCAGCCGCGCACTTCCAGCCAGACGAGCGCAACGCCCACCAGCGCCGCAACCGTCCAGCCCAGCGCCTCGACATAACGGCGCAGCACGCGTTCGAGCCGCTCGCCGCCCCACGCGATCAGACCGGCCACCAGGAAAAAACGCGTGCCGCGGCCGATCAGCGAGCCGAGCAGGAACGGCACCAGTCCGATCCCCGTCGCGCCCGAGGCGATCGTGAACACCTTGTAGGGGATCGGGGTGAACGCTGCCACGAACACGATCCAGAAACCGTAGCGCATGAACAGCGCCTGCACCTGATGAAAGGCGTGATCCCAGCCCAACTGCAGCATCCACGGCCAGATCAGTTCCAGCGCCAGGTATCCCAGCGCATAGCCCAGCAGACCACCGATCACCGAGGCGAGGGTGCACAGCGCCGCCAGCCTTACCCAGCGCCGCGGCGTCGCCAGCGCCATCGGCGCGAGCATCACGTCGGGCGGAATCGGGAAGATGACCGACTCCGACAGGCTCAGCGCGGCCAGATAGCGCGGCGCGTGGCGGTGCGCGGCCCAGACGAGGCAGCGGTCGTAGATCGGCCCGAACAGCTTCATCGGCGCAGCTTGCCTTGGCAGGGATTCAATCGATCATTCCCGACAACAGCGGCACGAACACCACCGGCGCCAGCGTCTGCTGGGTCACCTTCCCGTCGGCGCCCTTGTGCAGCCTGAGCAGCGACTGCGACGAGGCACCCCCGACCGGCGCAATCAAGTTGCCGCCCGGCGCCAGCTGCGCGGTCAGCGCATCGACCAGCGCCGGCGCCGCGGCGGTGACCAGGATCCCGTCGAAGGGGCCGTTCTCCGGCCAGCCGATGCGGCCGTCGTCGTGCTTGCTGCGCACGTTCAGACCGAGCTGGCGGAAACGCTTGCGCGCGGTGCGCAACAGCTCGCCGATGCGTTCGACGGTGTGCACTTCCAGTCCGAGCGCGGCCAGCAGCGCGGCCTGGTAGCCCGAGCCGGTGCCGATCTCCAGCACCTTGCTGGGCGCAGCCTGCCCCGGCTGCGGCTCCAGCAGCGCCTGGGTCATCTTGGCCACCACCCAGGGCTGCGAGATGGTCTGGCCGTGGCCGATCGGCAGTGCGGTGTCCTCGTAGGCGCGGGTGGCCAGCGCCTCGTCGACGAACAGGTGCCGCGGGATGGTGCGGATCGCGTTGAGCACGCGCTCGTCGGTGATGTCGTTGCCGCGCAGGCGCTCGACCAGACGGTCGCGCACGCGCTGGGAGGTCATTCCCGAGCCGATCGCTTCGGGCTGCAACCGCAAGCGCACACTCACTGCGAAGGCTCCGGCGTGGAGGCCTGCGACGCAGCCGGCTCCAGCGACGCCGCCAGGCCGCCTACCCAGCTGGCGACCTGTTCCAGCGCCTGGTAGCGGGTCAGGTCGACCAGGATCGGGCTGATCGAGATATACCGGCCGCGGATCGCATTGAAGTCGGTGCCCGGCCCGGCGTCCTGCTCCGGTCCGGCCGCGCCGATCCACCACCACTGGCGGCCGCGCGGGTCGGTCTGCGGCACGCAGGCCTCGGCGCGATGCCGGTTGCCCAGCCGGGTGACCTCGAAGCCGGCGATCTCGTCCCAAGGCAGGTCCGGCACGTTGACGTTGAGGATGGTGTCGGCCGGCAGGGGATCGGTCTTGAGCCGGGCGATGATCTGCACCGCGGCACGCGCGGCGGTGTCGTAGTGCCGGCCGACGTGGTCGCTGGTGACCAGCGACATCGCGATTGCCGGCAGGCCGAGGAAGCGCCCTTCCATCGCCGCGGCGACAGTGCCCGAATAGATCACGTCGTCGCCGAGGTTGGCGGTGTTGTTGATGCCGGACACGACGATGTCCGGCTCGGCCTGGAGCATGCCGGTGATCGCCACGTGGACGCTGTCGGTCGGCGTGCCGAACACGCGCCAGGTCGTCGCGTCCTGCTGGACCACGCGGATCGGCATGTCGAGCGTGAGCGAATTGCTGGCGCCGGAGCGGTCGCGATCGGGCGCGACCATCAAGACCTCGTGGCCGGCGGCACGCAGCCCCTCGGCGAGGGCCTGGATGCCGGGGGCGTCGACACCGTCATCGTTGCTTACCAGGACTCGCATGGACTCTCTTGCTGGAAGGACGCCTGCGCGGATGGCGCGGCGCAGTGCGGGCCATGATAGCTCACGCGTTCGGGTGGAGCGGGAGTAAAGCGCGGCAACCGAAAACAGGGAACCGCGGCTGCGCGCGATCGCGAGGCAGCACGGAGCGCAGGAAAAGTCATTCAGGAGAAATGCCGCAGACGGCGGGTTCAGCACACGAGGCCACACTTCGCCATCGCCTGTTCCCCTGTTCGCCGCTTCCACCCTGCTACGCTCCCTCCATGGCCGCCGACCGCGATGATGAGGACGATGATGCTGCGTTGTTCCGCGACGCCATCGGGCCGGTGCGGCGTCTGCCCGACGCGCCTCCGCCGCCTGCTGCGCCCCGGCCCAGGCCGCGCGCACGCATGGCCGAGCGCGACGAGCGCGCTGCGTTGGAGGAGTTCCGGCAGGGCCTGGTGATGGGCTCTTCGGCAAGCTCGGCGCAGGCCCTGCTGGAGGCCGGCGACGCTCTGAGCTACCGCCGTGACGCATTGCCGCCACGCGCCTTCCAGCGGCTCAAGCGCGGCGAGATCGCCGTCCAGGACGAGCTCGACCTGCACGGCGCCGATGCGCGCGACGCCGAGTCACTGCTGCGTGGCTTCGTCGCCGACGCGCATTACCGCGGCTTGGGGTGCGTGCGCGTGATCCACGGCAAGGGCCTGCACGGCGAGACCCTGTTCGGCAGTCGCGGCGCGCCGGTGCTGAAGAACCTGACCGACCGCCTCCTGCGCCAGCGCGCGGACGTGCTGGCGTTCCATTCCGCGCCGCTGGCGCAAGGTGGCACCGGCGCGGTGCTGGTGTTGCTCGCGCCGCCGAAGCGGCGCTGAGCGAGGGGTCAGTCGTCGACTTGCGCGAGGGCCTGCCGGCTGCGCGGCAGGTTGACCCAGGTCACGTCGACGCCACGGCGCCGGGCGACCCGCTCGACCTTGTCCATGTAAGCGCGATCTGCATCGCTGAGCCAGGCGTCGCTGACCGGTGCAGGCGGCGTGTAGCTGGACCGCTCGTCCATGCTGGTGCAGGCCGCTAGGCCGAGGATCGGAAGCGCAAGAACCGCAATGCGTAGCTTGTCATTCATGACGGCATCTCCGGGACCGGTGCGGCACTCGCACCGAAAACGCCCGGCCCATGCCAGGCGTACTTCTTGTTTATACGCCGCCGGCATGCCATGGCCAGTGCCGCGCGCCCGGCTCCCGACGAACGGTCGTGAGTGCCCCGGCCTGCAGCAAGCCGCCGGCCGGTCAGGCGCGTGCGGCGTCGCAGACCTCGCCCAGCTCGGCCAAGACCGCTGTCGCGTAAGCCCCGGCGGGCAAGGTGAAGGCAAGCTCCAGCACGGTCGCGTCGAGCCAGCGCCAGGCCAGGTCGCCCGGTCGCAGCCGCAAGGATCGCCGCTCCTGGGCCAGTCCCGCCTTCTCCAGCCCGGCGCGCAATGCTCCGGCGGTCTCCCCCGACAGCGCCGAGTGCTCCAGCTCGGCCACGGCCGCGCCGCTGCGCAGCTCGCCGCGGCCCCATAGCGGCCCGGTCGGATGGATGTCGAATTCCGACAGCCGCTGCGCCAGCGTTTCGCTGAACGGTTCAGGTCCGAACACGCTGCGGCTGCCCTCGAGCATCCAGATCTCGCCGTCCAGCGCCTGGTTCCAGTGGCCGGCGGACACGCGCGCGGCGAGCACGCGGTTGAACAGTTCCGACCGTGCCGCCGACAGCAGCATGCCGCGTTGCTCGCGCCGCATCCGGCGACCGGCGAACATCGCCAGGGCGCCGGCGATGTTGCCGCCATCGCGGCCGAAACGCTGCTGGCCGAAGTAGTTCGGCACCCCCTGCTCGGCCACCGCGTGCAACCGGGCCTCGATCGCGCCGCGCTCGCCGCTCACCTCACGCAACACGAGCACGAAGCGGTTGCCGAGCAATGCACCGCGTGGCAGCTTTTTCGCATGCCAGGTGCTGTGCAGCACGCTCAGGCGCTCGTCGGGCGAGGTCGCCTCCTGCAGCGTCGCCAAGTCCGGCGCGACGCGTCTGGGCAGGTGCACGCTGAACCGCTGGCGCGTGACCGCATGGCGGTCCTTGAGGCCGGCGTAGCCGATCGCGACCTCGCCGACCCCGGCCCATTGCGCAATGCGGCTGGTGGCGAAGGCGGTGTTGATGCCGCGTTTCTCGATCGTCAGCAGCAGGTGCTCGCCGCTGCCGCTGGCCTCGAAGGCCGGTAGTTCCTCGACCAGGAAGTCCTCCGGCGTGGTGCGGATGCGCGCGGCGAGCACCGGCCCGCCGGCGGCACGCGGCAGCGTCGGGGCCGCTGCGCTCATGCCCCGACCAGCAGGCAGACCGCCATGGCCGCGATGCCCTCGCCGCGGCCGGTGAAGCCGAGCCGCTCGCTGGTGGTCGCCTTGATGCTGAGCGCATCGAGCGCCAGGCCCAGATCGCTTGCCAGCACTTCGCGCATCGCCGGCGCATGCGGTGCGACCTTGGGCCGCTCGCAGACCACGGTGATGTCGGCATTGCCGACGCGCCAGCCACGTTCGGAAACCAGCTCCTTGCAGTGGCGCAGGAACGCGCGGCTGTCAGCGCCCTGCCAGCGCGCATCGCCAGGCGGGAAGTGCTGGCCGATGTCGCCCAGCGCCAGCGCGCCGAGCATCGCATCGCATAGCGCGTGGATCACCACGTCGCCGTCGGAGTGCGCCACCACGCCGCGCGAATGCGGCACCCGCACCCCGCCGAGCATGAGGTGGTCGCCGTCGCCGAACGCATGCACGTCGAAGCCCTGGCCGATGCGGATGTTCATGTATCGAGTTCCCTGGTCACTTTCAGCTTGCGATCCCTTGTAGGAGCGGCTTCAGCCGCGATCGGATTCCTGGGCACTCGTGCCGGTTCTGGTTCGCGGCTGACGCCGCGCCTACAGATGCTGCCGGGCATTCGACAGCAGGTACTCGGCGAGGGCGAGGTCGCTCGCCGTCGTCACCTTGAGGTTGTCCTCGCGGCCCTCCACCAGCCGTGGCCGCGCGCCGGCGCGTTCCATCGCCATCGCCTCGTCGGTGACCGCGACACCGTTCGCGTGCGCCTGCTGCAATGCCAAGGTCAGCGCTCCACGGCGGAAGGCCTGCGGGGTCAATGCACGCCACAGGCCGGCGCGGGGCTCGGTGGCGGCGATGCGACCGCCGTCGTCGGCGCGCTTGAGCGTGTCGCGCACCGGCGCGGCCAGGAGGGCACCGTGGCGGTCGGCCTCGGCCGCGACAATCAGCCGGTCCAGGTCCCCGCGATGCAGGTTCGGCCGCGCCGCGTCGTGGACCAGCACCAGCCCGTCCGGAGCCGACTCCGCCGGCAGGGCCTGCAGCGCCGCCAGCACCGACTCGGCGCGCTCGCCGCCGCCGACACAACGCAGCACCGGCTTCTGGTGCCAGGAGGTCCAGCCCGGCCACTGCGTGTCGTCGGCCGCCAACGCCACCATCGCGCCGGCCACGCGCGGATGCGCGAGCAGCACGTCCAGCGCATGTGCGATCAGCGGCCGCCCCGCCACGTCCAGGTACTGCTTGGGCACGGCGCCGCCGAAGCGGGTGCCGCGGCCGGCGGCGGGGATCACCGCCCAGATCACCGGCTGGTTCATCACCTGCGGTCACCCCTGCACCGCCGCGGATGCGTCCGCACCCCGATCTCGCAAAGGATCGCAGCGGCCCGTGGAAGCACGCCGGGAAGATCGCTGATCGGCCGAAGCATGGCCGGCTCAGTCCGCGGCCGGGAGCGAAGCTGCCGCCGGCTCGGGTTCGACCACGCGATAGAAGGTCTCGCCCGGTCGGATCATGCCCAGCTCACTGCGCGCACGCTCCTCGACCGCGGCCTCGCCCGACTTGAGGTCCTCGACCTCGGCGGCCAGTGCGTCGTTGCGCTGCTGCAGGCCCTGGTTGTCGCGGGTCTGCTGCTGAACCTCGCGCTCGAGCACGGCGACCGAGCGGCGACCGCCCTCGCCGACCCACAGCCGGTATTGCAGTCCGACGAACAGCACCAGCAACAGCATCGTGAGCAGTCGCAGCCAGCGCATGTCCGTCCCCGGGGCCTAACGCTTCAGCGACACGAACGCATCGCGGCCGGCGTACCGGGCCGGAGTGCCCGGATTCTGAAGGGCAATTTGCTCCTCGATGCGCAGCAACTGGTTGTACTTGGCCACCCGGTCGCTGCGGCACAACGAGCCGGTCTTGATCTGGGTGGCGCTGGTCGCGACCGCGATGTCGGCGATCGTGGTGTCCTCGGTCTCCCCGGAGCGGTGCGATACCACTGCGGCGTAGCCGGCGGCATCGGCCATCGCGATCGCCTCCAGGGTCTCGGTCAGGGTGCCGATCTGGTTGACCTTGATCAGGATCGCGTTGCCGACCTGCCGCTCGATGCCCTCCCTGAAGATGCGTGGGTTGGTCACGAACAGGTCGTCGCCAACCAGCTGCACCTTGCGGCCGAGTACGTCGGTGAGCTGCTTCCAGCCCTCCCAGTCGCCCTCGTCCATGCCGTCTTCGATGGTGATGATCGGGTACTGCGTGCACCAGCTTGCGAGAAAGTCGACGAACTGGTCGCTGGTCAGCCGCTTGCCCTCGCCGGTGAGGTGGTATTTGCCGTTGTCGAAGAACTCGCTGGAAGCGACATCCAGGCCCAGCAGGATGTCCTCGCCGGCCTTGTAGCCGGCCTTGCCGATCGCCTCCAGGATCGTCTCCAGCGCCTCTTCATTGCTGCGCAGGTCCGGCGCGAAGCCACCCTCGTCGCCGACCGCGGTGCTCAGCCCGTGGCCCTTGAGCACCGACTTGAGCGCGTGGAACACCTCGGTGCCGGCGCGCAGGCTTTCGGCGAAGCTGTCGAAGCCGACCGGCAGCACCATGAACTCCTGCAGGTCGACGTTGTTGTCGGCATGCGCGCCGCCGTTGATGATGTTCATCATCGGCACCGGCAGCACCGGGGCGCGGCTACCACCGATACCGCTGCCGGCCAGGTGCTGCCACAGCGGCAGCTTGTTGGACATGGCCACCGCATGGGCGTTGGCCATCGACACGCCCAGCAGCGCGTTCGCGCCGAGCCGGCCCTTGTTCTCGGTGCCGTCCAGGTCGATCAGGCGGCGGTCCAGGCCTGCTTGGTCGGTGGCATCCAGGCCGGCGAGCGCCTTGGCGATCGCGCCGTTGACGTTGTCGACCGCGTTGCGCACGCCCTTGCCGAGGTAGCGGGTCCGGTCGCCATCGCGCAACTCGACCGCCTCCTTGGTGCCGGTGGACGCGCCGGAGGGCACCATCGCGCGGCCGAAGCTGCCGTCGCTGAGGGTCACTTCGGCCTCCAGCGTGGGATTGCCGCGGCTGTCGAGGATCTCGCGGGCGTGGACTTTGGCGATCGTAGTCATCGGTGGGTTCGTCTTGCCTCGGGGCAGGTGAATGGTAGTGGTGCGTAAAAAGCCTTGACGCGGATCAGAGCAGAAAAAGGCGGATCAGGGCGGAAAGCCTCAATGCAAAAGAGCAAACGGCACTGGGTTCCCGCATTCGCGGGAATGACGCCGACCGGATGACGCTCTGTCCACTCTCTGCCGCTCTTATCGGTGATTATCCGCGTTGATCCGCGTCGAAGCTCTATGCTCCTGATTCCAGGAAACCATTTCGCTTGGTGACCTCGTCTAGCGCCATCAATGTTTCCAGCAGCGCGCGCATCTTGGGCAGCGGCCAGGCGTTGGGGCCATCGCTGAGTGCCTTGTCCGGCTCGGGATGGGTCTCCATGAACAGGCCGGCGATGCCGACCGCCACCGCCGCGCGCGACAGCACCGGCACGAACTCGCGCTGCCCGCCGCTCTTGCCGCCGCCGCCGCCGGGCAGTTGCACCGAATGGGTCGCGTCGAACACCACCGGGCAGCCGGTCTCGCGCATCACGCTCAGCGAGCGCATGTCGCTGACCAGGTTGTTGTAGCCGAAGCTGGCGCCGCGCTCGCAGGCCATGACCTGCTCGTTGCCGGTGGCGCGGGCCTTGTCGGTGACGTGCTTCATCTCCCACGGCGAGAGGAACTGGCCTTTCTTGATGTTGACCGGCTTGCCGGCGCCGGCGACCTTCTGGATGAAATCGGTCTGCCGGCACAGGAATGCCGGGGTCTGCAACACGTCGACCACCGAGGTCACTTCGTCCAGCGGGGTGTATTCGTGCACGTCGGTCAGCACCGGCACGCCGAGCTGGCGCTTGACCTCGCCCAGCACCTTCAACCCTTCCTCCAGGCCCGGCCCGCGAAAGCTGGTGCCCGAGGTGCGGTTGGCCTTGTCGAAGCTGGACTTGAAGATGAAGGGGATGCCGAGCGCGCCGGTGATCTCCTTGAGCTGGCCGGCGACGTCGAGCTGCAGTTGCATCGATTCGATCACGCACGGCCCGGCGATCAGGAAGAACGGCTTGTCGAGGCCGATGTCGAATCCGCAGAGTTTCATATGCGCACCTTCAAAAGCGGAAAAGCTTTGACGCGGATCAGAGCTAAAATGAGCGGATCAAACAGAGACAAGACTTTTATGGCTTTATCCGTGTCCATCCGCGTATATCCGTGTCCCGCGTTCAAGCCTTGGCTTCCGTCAGCAACCCGCCGGCCTGGCCTTCGTTCACTTTGTACTCGCGCGCGGCGCGGATGAAGCCGACGAACAGCGGGTGGCCGTCGCGCGGGGTCGAGAGGAACTCCGGATGCGCCTGGCAGGCCAGGAACCAGGGGTGCTTCTCGCGTGGCAGCTCGATCATTTCCACCAGCAGGTCGTCCATCGAACGGGCCGAGATCACCAGTCCGGCCTCCTCGAGCTGGGCGCGGTAACGGTTGTTGAACTCGTAGCGGTGCCGGTGGCGCTCGGCGGCGACGTCCTTGCCGTACAGCTCGTGGGCGAGCGTGCCCGGCTTGATTCGTGCGTCCTGCAGGCCCAGGCGCATCGTGCCACCGAGGTCGCTGTCCTCGCTGCGGCGCTCGATGTCGCCCGAGGCGTTGCGCCACTCGGTGACCAGGCCGATCACCGGGTGCGGGCTGGCCTTGTCGTTCTCGGTGCTGTTGGCGCCCTCCAGTCCGACGACGTGGCGCGCGTAATCGACCACCGCGGCCTGCAGGCCGTAGCAGATGCCGAAATAGGGGATGCCGTTCTCGCGCGCATGCCGCGCGGTCAGCACCTTGCCATCGAAGCCGCGGTCGCCGAAGCCGCCGGGCACCAGGATGCCGTCGACCCCGGCCAGCGCGGCACCGCCGTCGCGCTCGACGTCGCTGGATTCCAGCCACCTCAGGTTGACCCGGGTACGCTGGCGCAGGCCGCCGTGCTTGAGCGCCTCGGCCACCGATTTGTAGGCGTCCTGGTGGTCGACGTACTTGCCGACCACGCCGATGGTGACCTCGTCGACCGGGTGGATGCTGGCGTCGAGCACCGCGTTCCATTCGCCCAGGTCGGCCGGACCGGCCTGGATGCGCAGGCGGTCCAGGACGATGTCGTCCAGCCCCTGCTCGTGGAAGAACGTGGGCAACTTGTAAATGTTGTCCAGGTCGATCGCGGAGATGACCGCGCGCTCGGACACGTTGGTGAACAGCGCGATCTTGCGGCGGTCGCTGTCGGGCAGCGGCTGCTCGGAGCGGCACAGCAGGATGTCGGGCTGGATGCCGATGGAGCGCAGCTCCTTGACCGAGTGCTGGGTCGGCTTGGTCTTGAGCTCGCCGGCGGCGGCGATCCACGGCACCAGGGTCAGGTGCATGAACAGGGCGTTCTCCGGCCCGCGCTCGCTGCGGATCTGGCGGATCGCCTCCAGGAACGGCAGCGATTCGATGTCGCCGACGGTGCCGCCGATCTCGACCAAGCCGATGTCGAAGCCGTCGGTGGCTTCCATGATCGCGCGCTTGATCTCGTCGGTGACGTGCGGGATCACCTGCACGGTGCCGCCGAGGTAGTCACCACGGCGCTCCTTGCGGATCACGTTGTCGTAGATGCGGCCGGTGGTGACCGAGTTCTTGCGGCTCAGCCGGGTGCGGACGTAGCGCTCGTAGTGGCCCAGGTCCAGGTCGGTCTCGGCGCCGTCGTCGGTGACGAACACCTCCCCGTGCTGAAAGGGCGAAAGGGTGCCCGGGTCTACGTTGATGTACGGATCGAACTTCTGGATGGTCACCCGCAGCCCGCGGTCAACCAGCAGCCTGCCGATGGAGGCCGCGGCGATCCCCTTTCCCAGCGACGACACAACGCCGCCGGTGACG
>JAHWKC010000240.1 GCA_019348095.1 Pseudomonadota bacterium
TGTTCGGATCGATTTCCTGTACCAGCGTGACCTTGCCCGAGGCGACCAGTTCGCCCTGCTCGTGCGCCGCGATCATCGCAGCGCGGCGCACCGGCTCGGTGAACATGTCATAGCCCAGTGCCGCGACATTTCGGCGGCCCAGCGGCTCGAGGTAGACGATGCTGTGGTACTCGTCGCGGGGGGCCTCCGGCCAGACGCGGAAATCCGGCCGACCCGCAGCCCGCATCGACGCCTCGAGCGCCGGCACCGCGTCGGCATCCAGGCGGCGGGTGAATCCGATGCCGAGGATGCCGGCGTACCGCTGGCGCAGGTCGAGCGCTTCCACGTACCGGTGGAACTCGTCGGCACTGACCTCCTCGCTGGCCTTGAACAGCCCGGCGGTGCCCCGGACCAGACTCGCCGTGGTGGCGATGCGCTCACGGATCGCGTCGAGCGATCGCGACACCTCGATTTCGAAAGTCAGTCGGTCCTGCTCGCCAATCGCGGCTGAAAGGCTGCCCACCAGGCTGCCTATGACGAGCAGCGCGAAGACAAAAACCGCCATCGCCACCGCCGCGGGTGACCTGAGCAGTTCTTGGACTGTTGCCGGACGGGAAACGCGTAGTTCGCTCACCGGCGGATACTAAGCGACACGCCGGATGGTCGATGCGAACGTCGAACGACCCGGCCGGACAGCCCCGGATCGGGGCTTGATTTTCGACAACGACGCCGCTACCGAGGCGATCAATGAGGTCTTGTATTGCGCCTATTCGGGCGATCGCAGGCCTTACCCGTCATTCCCGCGAACGCGGGAACCCAGTGACTTCCGGCTTCGGAAGCCCCCGCTTTCGCGGGAATGAGTGTGGAGATTCGTTAGGGTCTCGCCACCCGGCAATGACGAGCAAAAGCAGGGTTTCGCCAATTGCCCTGCAGCTCATCGCAGGGATAAGCCGGGAAACAGCAGGGCCCGGGACGAACTCGGGCCCTGCAAACGCGCCTGGCCGGACAGGCCTCAGCCCAGCTTCTCGTCCTCGATCCACTGGTCGATGCGGCGCTCCAGCAGCGTCAGCGGCATGGCGCCGCCGCCGAGCACGGCGTCGTGGAAGCCGCGGATGTCGAAGTCCTCGCCCAATGCGGCTTCGGCCTTCGCGCGCAGCTGCTGGATCTTGATCATGCCGATCTTGTAGCTGGTCGCCTGGCCCGGCCAGGTGATGTAGCGGCGTATTTCGGCCTCGACCGCCGCCTGCGGGATCGAGCTGTTCTCGGACATGTAAGCCACCGCCTGGTCCTGGGTCCAACCCTTGGCGTGCAGGCCGGTGTCGACCACCAGCCGGATCGCGCGCCACATCTCCGAGGTCAGGCGGCCGTACTCCGAATACGGGTCGGTGTAGGTGCCCGGGATCTCGCGCGCCAGCCATTCCGAGTACAGCCCCCAACCTTCCGAATAAGCGCTGAAGCCGGCCTGCTTGCGGAACTCCGGCACGCCCTCGAGCTCCTGCGCGATCGCGATCTGCATGTGATGGCCGGGCAGGCCCTCGTGGTAGGCGATGACCTCCAGCTCGGTCTTCGGCATCGCGTCCATGTCCGACAGGTGCGCGTAATACACGCCCGGGCGCGAACCGTCCGGCGTGCTCGGGTAGTAGTGCTGCGCGGCGCCGTCGACTTCGCGGAACGCCTCGACGCGCTTGACCACGATGTCGGCCTTCGGCAGCAGCCCGAAGTAGTTCGGCAACTGCTGCTTGATCGTGGCGATGGCCGCGGTGGCATCGTCGATGTAGGCCTGGCGGCCTGCGTCGGTGTCGGGGTACTTGAAACGCGGGTCGGTATGGATGAACTGGAAGAACGCCTGCAGGTCGCCGTCGAAGCCGACCTTGTCCATCAGCGCCTCCATCTCGCCGCGCAGGCGCGCGACCTCGTCCAGGCCGATCTGATGGACCTGCTCGGGGGTCAGGTCGGTGGTGGTCGATGCGCGCAGGCGCTCGGCGTAGTACGCCTCACCATTGGGATGGGTGGCGCCGACGCCGGAGGGGTTGACCGCGGCATTGGGCAGGTCGGCCTCGAACCAGGCGATGACCTCGCCGAAGGCCGGCTGCACCGCCTCCATCAACGCCGCGCGGGCGTCGGCCTTCAACGCCTGCGCGCGCGCCGCATCGATCTTGCCGGCCTCCACCAGGGCATCGGCCTTGGCCTGGGCGTCGGCCCACAGCGCACTGTCGGCGCCGTCGGTGAACGGCGCGCCGGTGACGACCTTGCCGGCCTGCTCGATCACGCCTTCATGGGCGAAGCGCGGCGGCCGGATGCCGAGCTCGGCCGAACGCTTCACCTGGTCCATCAACTGCCCGAACGCGCGCGGCACCTCGCGCAGGCGCGCGATGTAGGCGGTGTAGTCGGACTCGTCCTCGACCTTGTGGAAGTTGATCAGGAACGTCGGCAGGAACGACTGCGCCCCGCCCATCTGCTCGAACGGATAGCCGTGGTCACTGAAGCGGTCGGCGGCCTGGGCGGCCTGCAGCTGGTACTCGAACAGGTCCCACGACAGCTTCGCGTCAGCGCCGAGCGCGTCGTAGTCGAAGCTCGACTTCATCTCCTCGAGCGCCGCGACCTGCCACGCCAGCTGCTCAGCCGCGCCCTCGCGCGACATGTCGTCGAGCTCGGCGTAGCGGTCCTTGCGGCCGAGGAAGGTCATCCGGATCGGGCTGAACTGCAGCTGCTCCTCGTACTTGCGCTCGAACCACGCGTTCAGGCGCGCGTCCTCGGTGGTGGCACCGGCTTCGGCGCTCGCCGCGGCGGGGGCGCTGGCGGTGGTGGGCGTGGTCGTGCCGTGCGAACAGGCGACGCACAGCGCGAGGGTCAGGGCGGACACGGCGAGGATGCGACGCATGGACACTCCAGGGTGGGGTGGGAGCGGCGCTCCCGGAAGGGTCGATCATGCCGCAAGGGCGGCACCAGGCACAGCACGCTCCACTGGCTGGCGCACACGAGGGTCTCCTGCGCGCGTGTCTGGAAAACGGGTAGCAGCCGGAGTGCGCCCGTGATCGTCGCGAGCCCCGGGACGCTGCGCCAGTCCGGGCCACGCTCGCCAGCAGCCAGCCGCACCCATATTTCACCCAAGGTAGATGCGCCCGTGGCTAGCGTCACAGACGCGGCGCGCGCGCGGATGATCCGACTGCACCGGTGCGGCACCGAACTGCAAGACCGCCACTCGATTGGCACCCCACCAAGGAGAAGACCCCCGTGAACCTCCCCCGCCTGAACGCCGTTGCGGCTGCCACCACGCTCGCCGCGGCCTGCCTGATTGCCAGCCCGCTGCAAGCCGGCCACCTCAACATCGTGCTCGAAGCCTCGTTGGACGGCCGCCAGGAAGTGGCGACTGGCGCCACCAACCGCCGCATCGTCGGCGACCCGAACGGCCGCGGCGAAGCCTATGTGTTCGGCATCGATGCCAACACCACTACCCTGTGCTACGTGGTCCAGGTCGATCGCATTGGCGAACTGTCACTGCCGCCCGGCAATGGCCGCCAGGCCCACATCCATCGCGGCAGTGCCGGGGAAAACGGCCCGGCCGTCGTCACGCTGGCATGGCCACAGGACGGCCGCTCGGCCGACTGCATCGCGCAGGACCGCATCCTGCCCAACGGCAATCCCGCATTCTCCCGCGATCCGAATACCGGCGAGCCGCTGGCTACCGTCTTCGAAATCCTGATGAATCCCGAGCAGTTCTACGTCAACGTGCACAACGCCGAGTACCCGGGCGGCGCGGTGCGCGGGCAGCTCGAGGACACGCTGTCGCCGTAACCGCGCCCGCGGCAAGCCAGGCCGTAGTCCGCAGGATGGGTAGAGCGCAGCGAAACCCGTCACCCGACGACGCACGCGGTCAGGGATGACCGCCTGCCGCCTCGCCTGCGTCACTACTACCCGGTGCTTCACCGTCGATCGCGCCGGCCGCTCCTCGGCGCTGAGCGGATTCGACAGGTTTGCCTGCGCTCTACCCCATCCGAGGACGGCGCTGCAGCGGCCGCCCTCGGCGGCGCCGACGGCGCTGACTCCTGGGAAACGGCGCCGGACGCCGGCCAGGTCTTGAATCGTTCAAGGAAATGGGCCAGACTGCCCCGCATGACCACCCCCGTCGGACGCCGAGCGCCTGCTGCGCGGCGCTGCCCTGCGCGTGACGAAGCCCCGGGTCGCGGTGCTGTCTGCCGTGCACGACCACCCGCACGCTGACACCGACGCGCTCATCGGCGTGGTACGGGGCGAGCTCGGCGCGGTCTCCCACCAGGCCGTCTACGACGTGCTGCGGGCGCTGACCGAGACCGGCCTGGTGCGGCGCATCCAGCCGGCGGGCTCGGTGGCGCGCTACGAGGCGCGGGTCGGTGACAACCACCA
>JAHWKC010000241.1 GCA_019348095.1 Pseudomonadota bacterium
CGTTCGGACAGCACCGGCATCGGCTGGCCCGATTCAGGCGGGCGGAACTTGTGGATCAGGGTGAAGACGTAGCGATGGTCCTGGCCGAGCAGGTCGCGGAGGTGCTCGGAAGTCTCGGCGTGGACGTTCTCGCCCGCAGTCAGGATGCCCGCGTCGGCGAAGTCCTCGTAGAGCTGGTCGTCGAGCTCCTTGCGGTCGGTGACCTCGACGAAGGTCCAGTTCCCGGGCAGCTTGCGCAGCACCTCGATGGCGAAATCCGTGTCGGCATCCGAGAGCGCGCGCAGCGCGTGGGCCTTGAGAAGCGTCTGCAGCGCCTTGCCGAACATGGGCGGGTCCAGCATCTCGCCCTCGAAGCGGATGGCGCCGCCCAGCAGCGCGTCGGCCTCGATGGTTTTCTTCTCGGTCAGTCGCACGCCGAGCGCCTCGAGCCCAAAGCCTTCGACATTCGCCGCCCTGCCCAGCGCCAGCAGCAGGACGTCGAACTCGAACGCGATCTCATGGCCGTCGCGATCATCCAGACGCGCGCAGATCAGCCGCCCGCCCGCGTCGGTCCGCTCGACCCGCAGCGCCTTGTGCGCGGTGGCGACAGATACGCCTTCCTCGCGCAGGCGCGCCGCCACCAGCGCGGCGGCATCGGCGTCCTCGCGCGGCAGCAGTCGCGGCGCCATCTCGACCTGGGTGACGGCGCTGCCCAAGCGCGCGAATGCCTGGGTCAACTCGCACCCGACCGGTCCACCGCCAAGCACCACCAGGCGTTTGGGCAGCCCGCGCAGGTTCCACACGGTGTCGCTGGTCAGGTAATCGACCGCATCCAGTCCCGCGATCGGCGGCACCAGCGGCCGCGCGCCGGTGGCGATGATCAGGCTACGGGCGCTGATGCGGCGCCCGTCGACTTCGACCTCCCACGGCGACACCAGCTTCGCCTCACCGCGGAGCACCTCTACCCCGAGCCCGGTGTAGCGCTCGACCGAGTCGTGCGGCGCGATCTTGGCGATCACCTCCCGCACGCGCTGCATCGCCTCGCCGAAGTCGAATTCGGCGTGCATCGCGCCGATGCCGTAGCGCCGGCTGTCGCGTGCTTCGGCCAGCAGGCGCGCGGTGCGCAGCAGGGCCTTGGACGGCACGCAGCCGGTGTTGAGGCAATCGCCACCCATCTGGTGTTTTTCGATCAGCGCGACCCTGGCCTTGACCGTCGCGCCGATGTAGGCCGACACCAGCCCGGCCGAGCCGGCGCCGATCACGATCAGGTTGTAGTCGAACTTCGCCGGCCGGGAATGGCCTCGATAAATGCGCCGCGCCGCCAGCCAGCGGGTCAGCCAACGCGCCAGCAGCGGCAGCACGCCGAGCAGCACGAACGCGCCGATCAGTCCCGGCGAGAGCACGTCGCGCAGGCTGTTTATCCGCGCCAGCTGGGTGCCGGCATACACGTAGGCCAGGGTGCCGGCGAGCATGCCGAGCTGGCTGACCCAGTAGAACGTGCGCAACCGCAGCGAGGTCAGCCCCGCCAGCAGGTTGACCAGGAAGAACGGAAACACCGGCACCAGCCGCAGGGTGAACAGGTAGAACGCGCCATCGCGCGCGATGCCGGCATCGATCTTCTTCAGCCGCTCGCCGTAGCGCGCGCGCAAGGTGTCGCGCAGTACGAAGCGCGCCACCAGGAACGCCAGCGATGCACCGATGGTGCTGGCGAACGACACCAGCAAGGTGCCCGCGAGCAGCCCGAACAACGCGCCGGCGGCCAGCGTCATCACCGCCGCGCCCGGGATCGAGGCCGCCGCAACCGCGACGTACAGCACGAAGAAGCCGCCCGCCGCGCGCCACGGGTGATCGCTCACCCAGCCGGCCAGCTCGGCCTGCCGCGCCTTGAGGCCGTCCAGCGTCAACGCGTCGGCCGCGCCCGATTGCAGCGCCCACACCACCGCAGCGGCGAATGCCAGCAGCAGCGCCCAGCGCCACCAAGTGGTTGTTTGTTTGCGGCCGGGCATGAATCCTCCGAATCGGATCGGGACCTTCGCTGCCGCTGGGGACCAGCGGGTGTGCACATCGGGCCAGTTGCAGCGCCTGCCGCGCGAGCGCATCAGCCTCGGCGCGCCGCACGTTGGGAAAAGCGAGTCCTGGAAGTCGCCAGCGTAACGCCCATTGTCCTACGTGGCGGCACGGCAAAAGGAGGCAGGCAGGCGAACCAGCGCCGGCCGCGGCGCCGGCGAGCCGGGCGCATGTACCGCAGCCCAACGCCGGCCGGGAAACGCATCCGCACCGGCGACCTTTTGCGTACCTGGGAGGTCCAATGGTTCGAGTATTCCTGCACGGGCACGTGACCGCACCGGCGTTAGCGTGTGCAGCAGGGCCTCCAATTCCACTTCCCGGAGAGCCGGATGAACCGTCGCACCATGTTGCAAAGCCTCGCCGCGCTGGCCGTGCTGCCGTTGCTGCCGGCCTGTTCGCGTGCGGCCGACCCGCCCGCGGCCGGCGCCAGCCGCGCCGTGGTGCCGTTGCAGAAATCCGCCCAGGCCTGGCGCGACCAGGTCAGCGCGCAAGCCTATGCGGTGCTGTTCGAGGACGGTACCGAACCGGCTCCAGTCCGCTGGACCGTGAAAAGCGGCGCGGAACCTTCGTCTGCGCGGGCTGTTCGCTGCCGCTCTTCAAGTCGGAAGCGAAGTTCGACTCCGGTACCGGCTGGCCCAGCTTCGTCACCTCCATCAAGGGCTCAACCGGGACCAAGCGCGACCTGGTGCTGCTGATCCCGCGCACCGAATACCACTGCGCCCGCTGCGGCGGGCACCAGGGCCATGTCTTCAACGATGGCCCACCGCCGCGCGGCGAACGCTGGTGCAACAACGGAGTTGCACTGGCCTTCGTACCCGAGGGCCAGTCGCTGCCCGCCTTGAGGAGTTGACATGACAATGACGCCGCAACGCCTGCGTCGCCTGGCCGCCACCCTCGGCGGCCTGCTGATGCTGGGCGTGACCACCGCCTGCGCCCAGCAGCCGGCCAATCCGCCCGCCACCAAAGCTTCGGACGCCGCCCCGAGCGGCCAATCGGCGGTCGCGATCTTCGCCGGCGGCTGCTTCTGGTGCATGGAGCCGCCCTTCGATGAACTGCCGGGGGTCACCGCGACGACCTCGGGCTATATCGGCGGGCACGTCGCCGATCCGAGCTACCAGCAGGTCTCCGCCGGCCACACGGGCCACACCGAAGCGGTGCGGGTGGATTACGACCCGGCCCAGGTCAGCTACGCGACCCTGCTGGACGTGTTCTGGCGCAACATCGACCCGGTCGCGGTCGACCGGCAGTTCTGCGACGTCGGCGACCAGTACCGCAGCGCGATCTTCACCACCGATGCGCAGCAAAAGCGCCTGGCCGAAGCGAGCAAGCGCGAGCTGCAGGCCTCCGGCCGCTTCGAGCGGCCGATCGCCACCGAGATCGCCGCCGCGCCGAGGTTCTACCCGGCCGAGCAGTACCACCAGGACTATTACGAAAAGAATCCGGTCCGCTACAAGTTCTATCGCTTCACCTGCGGACGCCAGCAGCGGCTCGACGAGCTCTGGGGCGCGGCGGGGGAGTAGTGCGCAACGCCGCATCGGGCGCCTGACTGGGCCGGTTTGCGCCACACTGCGGGCTCCCATCACCGGAGCTCGCCATGAAACCCGCCCATTTCGCCGTCCTGCTCGGCCTGATCGCCTTCGCGATCATCCGGCTGCGCTCGGAGCCCAAGCAGATCGGCCGCGACTCCCGCTTCTACGGCTCGCACACCACCGCGGCCTGGGTCGTGCTCGGCATGATCTTCCTGGTCATCTTCACGCTGTTCGGGATCCGCGCCGCGCAGCTCAACACCGGCGTCTCGCCGTGGCAGGCCACGCCCGCGGCGCCGTTCTTCTCGTACCTGCTGTCGCTGCCGCTCAAGCCGCTCGGCGAGACGGTGAACGAGCGCATCGAGGACGTCATGGTCATCGGCCAGATCGCCGTCGTCATGGGCTTCCTGGTGATGGTCACCTACTCCAAGCACCTGCACATCTTCGTCGCGCCGATCAACGTGCTGACCAAGCGCAACCCCGACGGCGTCGCCCTCGGCGGGCTGCTGCCGATGATGAGCAACGGCAAGGTCATCGAGCTCGAGGAGGCCGACCCGGAGGTCGACACCTTCGGCGTCGCCAAGGTCGAGGACTTCAAGTGGACCGCCATGCTCGACATGGCGACCTGCAC
>JAHWKC010000242.1 GCA_019348095.1 Pseudomonadota bacterium
ACGCTGGTGATCCAGTTCTTCGTCTACCCGAGCGCCTACCCGACCCACGCACTATGGGCGGCGCTGATGCTGTACCTGATGGCGTGGGGTCCGGGCGCAATGTCGCTGGATGCGCTCATCGCTGGTCGAAGTAAGCGCTGAGCGCGCTTGGCAGGCAGCAGGAGCCCGCGCATCATGGCCGACGTCCTTCCTTTCGCACGGACCGAACCGGCCGCGCCAATGCACTCCGAACCCACGCAGGCGGTTACCGGTCACGACGCTGCGCAATCCGGCGCCGACGCGTGGGGCGAACTGATGCTGCAGGCCCAGGACGGCGACCGCAGCGCTTACCGCGCGCTGCTGCTGAGCGTCACGCCGTATCTGCGCGCAATTGCCCACCGCTACCTCGGACGCGGCGACGATGCGGACGACGCGCTGCAGGACATCCTGCTGGTCGTGCACGGCATCCGCCACACCTACGAGCGCGGGCGGCCGTTCAAACCGTGGCTCGCCACGATCGCCAGTCGCCGCTGCATCGACCTGTTGCGGCGGCGAACGCAGCGCCTGCGTCACGAGGTCGAAAGCAGCGACGGCTTGCTGCCGGAGCCTGCCGATCGCATGCATGGGCCCGACGAGGCGGTTTCGGGCCAGCACGCCGCGCTGACCCTGCGACAGGCCGTCGATGCGCTGCCGGCGCGGCAGCGCGAGGCGGTGCGCCTGCTGCGGCTGGACGAGCTGTCGCTGAAGGAAGCGGTCTCGCGCACCGAACAGAGCATCGGCTCACTGAAGGTCGCCTGCCACCGCGCATTGAAATCGCTCCGGCGCACGCTGGAACCAGGAGACCGACCTTATGAATGACGCCGACCGATTGATCCAACAGCTCGCCGCGCGTGCGGCGCCCGTCCGGCGCCTGGCCCCGCCGCTGCGGCGCACACTGCTGTGGCTCGCGGTGGCGCTTACGATCATCGCCGTCGTGATCGCCAGCCACGGCCCACGCCCGGACCTGACCCGGGCGCTGGCCGGACCTGCCGCCGCCATCCAATGGCTCGCGAGCCTGTTGACCGGAGCAGTGGCCGCGTACGCGGTGTTCCAGATCAGCGTGCCAGGCCGCTCGCCGTCATGGGCGTGGCTGCCGCTGCCGGCGTCGATGCTGTGGTTGCTCGGGTTGGGCTGGGGTTGCGTGCGCGACTTTGCCCGGTTCGGCGGCGATGCCTTCGCGTTCGATGCCGCCAGCGCGGAATGTGCGTGGACGATCACCCTGGTGAGCCTGCCGCTGGCCCTGACGCTGCTGCTGATGGTGCGGCATGCCGGTGTGGTGCGTCCGGCGCCGACCGCGTTGCTCGCGGCGCTCAGCGCCGCCGCGCTGTCGGCCGCGGCGGTCAGCCTCATCCACGAAGGCGAGACCGCGCTGATGGTGCTGCTGTGGCACGCCGGTGCGGTCGTGCTGCTGTCGCTGCTGAGCTGGGCATTTGGCCGACAACTGTTCGGCTGGATCGGCTACGCGCGGCGCGAGGGCTTGGGCTGATCGTCCAGTGGAGTTCCAAACCCGCTCAGAGCCGACCAGGGAAAGTTCTGAATCGCTAGCAGACCCCGAACTCGGCGCCAGCCTCGTTCGGATGGGCCGAACTGCGCTCGACGCGCTCGACCTGCGCGCGCGGCGGCCCGTGCCGCAGCCACTCGGCGAGCTGGTCGATGCCGGTCGCGTCGCCGACCGCAAGCACTTCGACGCGGCCGTCGGGGAGGTTCTTCGCGTAACCACGCAAGCCCAGCGCCTGCGCCTGCTCGCAAGTCGAGGCGCGGAACCAGACCCCCTGGACCGTGCCGCTGATGTGAAAGCGCGCTGCGTTCAAATCGCCTCCGCAGCCGCCGCCGGTCCGCCGGCCGCGGCAATCGCCGCCTCGATGTCGTGCGTAGTGACCGGGCCGAGGAACTTCTCGGCGACGCGGCCGTCGGGTGCGATCAAATAGGTCATCGGCAGCCCGCGCGGGGTCGCGAAGTCCGCCGGCGGCGCGTAGGTGTCGACGATCGCGACCGGGTAGACCACCGGATGTTCGTCGAGGAACTCGCGCATGGCCGCCGGGTCAATCTCCTCGTAGGCCAGGCCGATCACTTCGATGTGCTCGTGCATCGCATCCAGCGCCGACAGTTCCGGCATTTCCTTGAGGCACGGCGCGCACCAGGTCGCCCAGAAGTTCACCACCACCCACTGGCCGCGACGCGCGGCGAGATCGTACTGCTCGCCTGCCAGCGTGGCGACCTGCAGCGACGGGATGGCCGGCTCGCTCGATTGGGGCATCGGCGCCTCGGCCACGGCCGGCTCCGGCGCGGTCGGTGCCGGGGCGGGCCCAGGCGTGTCGCTGGCCGGGTCGCAGGCAACCAGCCCGCCGCCGCTCAGCAGCGCGGCCAGCAACATGGTCAGGGGTCTTGGCATTGGGTCAGTCCTCGTGTTCGGCGTGGATCGAGGCCACGCGCCGTTTGAGCAGGTTGCGCAGCGGGATGCGCAGCCCGTCGAGCGCCTCTATCGCCGATTTTCCCAGCGCATCGTCGCGGCACGGCAGGTGCGCCTCGGCGATGGGGATGCGCAGCTGGCACGCTTCATAAAGCTCGCCCAGGGTGAGCTCGTCAAGATCACGTGCCAGCAGCCACTCGCCGTCCTCGGCGCGGCGGACCACGTTGATCTCGAGCAGCTGCGCGAGCATCTCCTGCACCAGGGTATCGGTCAGGATCGGCTCGAGCTGCTGGATGCGGTCGGTGTGCAGGCCGTGGCCATGCCTGCGCGCCTCGGTGAAACGCGCGAGCAGCCGCAGCAGCCCGTACATCTCGTAGCCGTCCGGCAGGCGCAGCGCCGCAGGCTGGTAGCGGAAGGCCGAAACCGATGCGGCCAGCGAGGCGCCCAGCAGCACCGCCACCCAACTCAGGAAGATCCACAGCAGGAAGATCGGCACGAACGCGAGCGTGCCGTAGATGCGCGAATACTGGCCGAACGTCCCCAGGTACAGGCCGATGCCCCACTTGACCAGTTCGAACAGCAGCATCGCCAGCAGCGCCCCGGCCAGCGCATGGCGCCACTTGATCGTGCGGTGCGGCACGACCCGGTAGATCGCCGCGAACGCAAGCAACTCAAGCGCCATCGGTGCCAGCCGCAGCATGGTCGATTCCAGCAGGTGTCCGGCCTGCGTGTCGAACACCGACATCGCAAAGAAACGCGCCGATAGGGCCAGGCTCGCCGTGGCGATGAACGCACCCAGCGTCAGCACCGTCCAGTACACCAGGAAACGGCCGAGCTGCGGCCGCGCCGCACGCACCCGCCAGATCCGGTTGAAGGTGGTCTCCACCCCGTGCAGCGTGATCAGCAGCGACACCAGCAGCGCCACCACGCCGGCGCTGGTGAGTTGCCCGGCGTTGGCCGAAAACTGGCGCAGGTAGTCCTCCACCGACCGCGCCGCGTTGGGCACGAAGTTCGAGAAGATGTAGTCGCTGAGCTGGTCGCTCCACTCGGAGAACACCGGAAATGCCGAGAGCACGCCGAACACCACCATCGACAGCGGCACCAATGCGAACACGGTGGTGAACGAGAGCGCGCCGGCGGCCTGGAACAGGTTGTCGTCGAGCACGCGCCTGGCCAGGAACCGGAAGAAGGCACCTGCGCGCGCACGATCGCCGACGCGATCACCCAAGCGCTGCAGTGAGTCCAGTGCTGCCATCCCCGCGAGATTAACCGAAGGCGCGTTGCGGGTGCGGGTCTACGCGTGCGCGGGCGCCGACGCCACGCGATCCTCTATCCTTGCACCCGACGCCGAACGCCCGAGAACGCGATGCCCGAGATCCTGGTTTTGTACTACAGCCGCGGCGGCTCGGTCGCGCGGCTGGCGCGGCAGATCGCGCGCGGCATCGGCGAGGTCGAGGGCATGAGCGCGCGCCTGCGCAGCGTGCCGCCGGTGGACGAGGCGGACGGCCGCAGCTAGCATCGCCGTATGTCGATGACGACGATCAGGCCCGATGTCGAGCCGGCTGTCGAGCCGCTGGCCCACTGGGCGGCGCTGTTCCGCGGCCTGGCCGACCGCAACCGGCTGGCGATCCTGCGCCACCTCGCGCTCGGCGATCACCGGGTCGTCGACCTCACCGCGCACCTCGGCCTCGCGCAGAGCACGGTGAGCAGCCACTGCGCCTGCCTCGCCGACTGCGGCCTCGTCACCGCCCGCACGCAGGGCCGCGCCA